>JAPKCP010000028.1 GCA_028822885.1 Yoonia sp.
CCTCATCAAGTGCGATGGCGCGTGTAAATACCGTGGCTTTAATTCTCTATGTCATGCCACCATTAAGACGCTGGCTACTTTGATGAACAAAAAAGGGCTGGCAATTGCCAGCCCTTACTTCAGTTCTTAAGGTTCCGCTTTAGAAGGGGATCTCGTCGTCAAGATCAGAGCGGCCTCCGCCACCACCTTGTGACCCGCCACCTTGCGATCCACCGCCGTAGTTTCCGCCGCCGCCGCCGCCACCAGAGCCGCTGTCGTAACCACCACCGCCGCTGTCGCCACCTCCATAGCCGCCACCGCCACCGCCACCGGCGTTGTCGCCACGGCCGTCTAGCATTGTTAGAACGCCGCCAAACCCCTGTAGAACAACTTCGGTGGAGTACTTGTCAGCACCACTTTGATCTTGCCATTTGCGTGTCTGCAGCGCGCCCTCGATATAAACCTTGGAACCCTTTTTGAGGTATTGCTCTGCGATCCGGACTAAACCTTCTTGGAAAATGGCGACAGTGTGCCATTCGGTCTTTTCCTTACGCTCACCTGTGTTTTTATCTTTCCAGTTTTCAGATGTAGCGATGCGCAAGTTGCATACTTTGCCACCATTCTGAAACGAGCGGACCTCTGGGTCACGGCCCAGGTTCCCAATCAAGATAACTTTGTTGACCGATCCAGCCATGATATTCTCCCAAGCGATTCTGCATTTTCAAGTTGGCGTAATCTACGTTTGTCAGGGCGGACTTGATAGCCCGTTGACACGCGCGATTGGCAATTTCTGAAAAACATACTAACTTCTTTCCAATTGGCAAACTGCAAGGCGTCTGTTTATGAACAAAATGACTGTCATCTTGACGTCCTTTGGGATGTTTGCAGGATCTGTTTTATGGGCAGAAACTATTTCAACGCGGACCCGGTCAAGTCTCTTGCAAAGTCAGTTGTCTGTCTTAGATGGCCGTGCATCCTCGCAATACTCTGGCTCGATCAGGTTGCAGCCTCCGCGTGTCTTAGTGCCCGCCGCGGCACCGCAAATCCCTGCCTATTCCGGGCGATATCAGGGGCCGTTCTTAGATGTTGCAAGGTCAGCCGCCCAACGGCACCAAATTCCTGAGGATTTATTTCTGCGACTTGTTCAGCAGGAAAGTGGTTGGAATCCAAACGCTGTTTCAGTCAAAGGCGCTTTGGGTCTTGCCCAGCTGATGCCTCAGACTGCCCGCGGGTTAGGCGTTGATCCAAGAGACGTGATGCAAAACCTTGAAGGCGGCGCGCGCTACTTAAAGACACAATATGACAAGTTTGGTGATTGGCGTCTCGCTTTGGCAGCCTACAATGCTGGTCCGGGGGCTGTCGAAAGGTACGACGGCATTCCACCTTATAATGAGACGCAAAACTACGTCCGCGTTATTTTTGGCCGTTAGACCGCCCTTAAGCTTTTTCCAGTACCGTTTTTGCGAAAATGTGAGGGTGTGTGACCCATCTTGGCTTGAAAGCTTCGCGTGAAATAGGCTGCGGAGCGAAAGCCAAGGTCCTTTGCAATTTGCGCAACTGGTGTTCTGGTTTCGCGAAGAAGAAGGCAAGCCTCGTAGGTGATCCGGTCGCGCAATAACGCCAGCGCGGATTTTCCACAGGTCTGATTGCAGCAGCGCGTTAAATGGGTGGGGGTCACACCAAGGGACGCTGCGAAGTCAGCAACACCCTGTGCATTGCGGTAATCGCGTTCGATTAAGTCAGTATAAGCCGCAACAAGTCGCGCTGCTGACCCTTCGGTCCGTTCATCGGTCGCGCGCGCATGTGTCGATGACATTTGACGCTCAAAAAAGATTGACAGTAGGCCAAGGTGGTAGTGCGCGGCCCGCGAATGAGTCTGCTTTGCTGCGTTCAGCTCTTGCTCCATCGCGTCGCACATTGCGGCCGCTTGTTTCTGAGCTTGAACATCGCGTAGCCGCAAATGCACAGGCTCGTCCGGCCATTCACCTGACATAGCGTTAGGGATGGTTAACATTGTGCCGAAAACAGTTGGTCCAGCTTCATAGCCGTACATCACATGCGCCGGTAAAAAAATCAGGTTATTGGGGCCGTAGCCATGGGTCATTCCAGCGATAGTGATTCGGCCTTGGCCCTTAGTAATGAACAGGAGGCGTGGTGATGCATGACTGCGCATTGCCTCTGTCCGCCAATTCCCGGCCAGCTGGTTGTATGCAATCGGCTTCATCCCAAGCGAGGTGGATTGGCTGTTCTTGCCCAAAGGTTGTTGTGTCGTCTTATTCATAGCGTCTCCCCAAAGCAGTTATGTGAAAGTGTGCCAAGCAAAACCCAAGCAAACAATACCAAATTTATGCATGAAAAGTGATATCTGTGGACAAATCTGTGGATGAAATCGGTATTGTTTCCCAATCACGCATACGGGCACGGAACCACGTTCTTTGCCGTTTTGCGTATTGTCGCGATGCAATGTTCGCGGCTTCGCGGGCTTCGGCCAATGTCATCTTGTTTTGAAGGTGCGCGATTAGCTCAGGTGCGCCGATGGCTTTGGACGACAAATGGGCGGGGTCCCATGTTGGCAGCATGTTTGCCGCCTCATCTAAGGCTCCAGCCGCGAGCATCATATCAAAGCGTTTTTCGATACGTGGGGTCAGCCAGTCTTTGGGCGCATCCAGCACAAGCGCCGTAATGTCCGACATTGGCAACAAGGGCGGTGGCGTGTTGTTTTGCCAATCAGCTAAGGTGCGGCCAGTTGTGCGCTGAACCTCCCAAGCACGCTGAACGCGAACGGGGTTTTGGGTGTCGATCTTGGCGATCGTCTCTGCATCAAGTTCGGCGAGCAGGGTTGCGTGTTTCAGCTGATCTGCCTCTGCCCGGACATCAGGCGGCGTGGCTGGAATATCTGCTAACCCTTGCGTGAGGGCGGTCAGATAGAGTCCGGTGCCACCGACAATGATCGGTCTCTGACCGGCGAGTAATGGTGTGACATCGCGCAGCCAATGGCCCACTGAATAGGTCCCATCAAAAGGAACATGGCCATAAAGCGCATGTGATGCGCGCTCAAGTTCCTCGTCATCAGGGCGGGCCGTGATAATGCGCCAGCCATCAAAAACCTGTAGGGCGTCGGCATTGATGATCACGCCGCCTTGGTTTTCGGCTATATGTAGCGCAAGCGCTGATTTGCCTGATGCCGTTGGCCCAGCAATGACAACTGGTTTATGCTTTGAAATGGCAATCATGTCAGTCGCCTATGTCCTTTTTTACTTTTCCAGAGCGTAGGTTAACGATTAACACACACACCAAGTCCAATCTTCTTATCGTCCATTGAACCCAATCTGTTTTTGGGACATTTTGCGCCAAGTTGAAAGACACGCATTGATCAAAGGGGCAATCATCATGGCGGATACCGAAAAGACAGCTTACAAACGGGTGATGCTGAAAATCTCGGGTGAAGCCCTGATGGGGAACACAGCCTTTGGCCTGCACCCGCCAACCGTGCAACGGATCGCCAAAGAAGTGCAAACAGTCCACAATATGGGCGTTGAGATTTGCATGGTCATTGGTGGCGGCAACATCTTCCGCGGGCTTCAAGGCTCTGCCCAAGGGATGGAGCGAACCACGGCTGACTACATGGGGATGCTTGCAACGGTGATGAACGCACTTGCGATGCAGTCTGCCCTTGAAGAGTTAAACATCCACACCCGTGTGATTTCTGCGATCACGATGAACGAAGTTGCTGAACCCTACATACGCCGCCGTGCTGTCCGTCACCTTGAGAAAAAGCGCGTTTGCATCTTTGCGGCAGGTACTGGGAACCCGTATTTCACGACAGATACAGCGGCTACATTGCGTGCCAATGAGATGAACTGCGAAGCGATCTTTAAAGGTACGAAGGTTGACGGTGTTTATGACAAGGATCCAGCCAAGCATGCTGACGCCAAACGCTATGAGCGCGTCAGCTACGATGAGGTTCTGCTTAAGCATCTAGGTGTCATGGATGCATCTGCAATTGCCCTTGCACGTGACAACCATTTGCCGATCATTGTTTTCAGTTTGGATGAACCGGGTGGCTTCCGTGGGATCCTGAATGGAACAGGAACTTACACCGTTGTTCACGACTAAGTTGCAACGTTGAGCTAAAACTTGCGTAGTGCGCGCCGTTTGCAAAGCCGTGCGTCCTATACAGGTGACAGTTTCTATCGTATGAGCAATGAAATCATGCGGGGCTGAAGCCCCAGTTAGTAAGAGCAGTAGATATGTCCGACGATTTTGAACTTGATACCGACGACCTTGGCCGCCGTATGGACGGTGCTATCGCGAACTTGCGGGTTGAGCTTGCCTCACTCCGCACAGGCCGTGCGTCTGGTGCAATGCTAGAACCAGTGATGGTTGATGCTTACGGGTCGATGACGCCGATTAACCAAGTTGGCACCGTGAACGTTCCAGAGCCGCGTATGGTAACGATCAACGTTTGGGACAAAGGGCTTGTTGGTAAAGTTGAAAAGGCGATCCGCGATAGCGGTTTGGGTATTAACCCTCAGCTGAATGGCACGATCATTATGCTGCCGATCCCCGAACTGAACGAAGAACGCCGCCGTGACCTCGGTAAAGTTGCTGGGACCTACGGAGAAAACGCACGGGTATCTGTCCGTAACCTTCGCCGTGATGGGATGGACAAAATCAAGAAAGCCAAATCCGACGGTATATCTGAAGATGATCAGAAATTCTGGGAGCAATCTGTTCAAGAATTGACTGATACCTACATCAAGTTGGTCGATGAGACCGTTGATACCAAACAAGAAGAGATCATGCAGGTTTAAAATACCTGACTTTTGATCCAATTCGAGCATGCACTGGAAGGAGGCCACAAGATGGCCAAAGACCTGAACACAGAACACACCGGCCCCGAACATGTTGCCATAATCATGGATGGCAATGGACGATGGGCACAGCAGCGTAACCGCCCGCGACTTTTTGGTCACCATGCAGGCGCTAAGCGCGTTCGGGAAATTGTGAATGCTTGTCCTGATATCGGTGTAAAATACCTAACGATCTTTGCGTTCTCGACAGAGAATTGGAAACGGACGCAGACCGAAGTTGCCGGTTTAATGCGCTTGTTCCGTCGCTACATTGAACGTGAAGCGCGCGATTTGCTGGTTGAAGGTGTTCGCGTTCGCTTTATTGGCGACCGGATGAAGCTGGATGCTAAGCTTGTGACCTTGATGGACAATCTAGAATTGCTGACGTCCCACAACGACCGCGTTCATTTGACAATTGCCCTGAACTACGGTGGCCGTGACGAGGTTACTCGCGCTGCGAAAAAGATGGCATACGAGATTGAACAGGGCCGTTTGACGCATAAAGATGTGGATGCGGAAACGTTAGCGCAGTTCCTTGATACGCAGTTCTTGCCTGATCCTGATCTTGTGATCCGAACCAGCGGTGAGGCGCGGATTTCGAACTTCCTGCTTTGGCAATCGGCCTATGCCGAATACGAATTTATTGACACGCTATGGCCTGACTTTTGTGCCGCAGAATTTGCGCAAGTCGTTGGGAATTATGGTAAACGAGAGCGCCGCTTTGGGGCGGTTTCGGCTTAGACATGGCTGACACGCCTCCTAAATCACCTACAAATTGGGACGACCTTACCGTGCGTATCACGTCAGCGGTCGTGATGACCGTCGTTGGTGCTGTTGGTGTCGTTCTTGGTGGTGTTTGGTTTCAGATGATGGTGGTCTTTGTGACCGCCGTGATGGTCTGGGAATTGTGGATGATGATCCGGCCGGAATCAGCCACATCGGGTATGATGCTTGCCGCGTTATTGGCTTCAGTCATGTCGGGTCAATTGCACGATGAGACGTGGGTTGCCTTGCTGCTTTTCCTTGTTGTTCCAACGATTGGTGCGTTTTACCTTAAAAAAGAGCGCACAACGTTTTTCCTGTTTGCACTTGGCATTCAGCTTGCTGGTTGGGGTTTGGTCCACTTCCGTATCGATTATGGCTTCACGTGGATTTTGTGGCTGATGCTTGTTGTGATCGCAACAGACGTGTTTGGTTATTTTGCAGGGCGAACACTTGGCGGGCCAAAGTTTTGGCCGTCTGTAAGCCCCAAAAAGACCTGGAGCGGGACAGCCGCTGGTTGGATTGCAGCGGGGTTGGTCGGGCTTCTGTTTATGCTGTTGACCGATGCAGGGTGGCCAATAGTCTGGATATCTATGATCCTTAGCTTTGCTAGCCAGATGGGTGATATTGCTGAAAGCGCTTTGAAACGCCGGATGAACGTCAAAGACAGTTCTGCACTAATTCCCGGTCATGGCGGTCTATTTGATCGTTTTGACGCACTTTTGGGTGCGGCGTTGTTTATGCTTTTGGTTGCCTATGTCTTTAACGTTCCCGGAGTTAACTTTTGAAGACTGTCAGTGTTTTTGGCGCGACGGGATCAATTGGCCAGAACACCCTTGATCTCATTAAACGCGATTCAAATGCCTACCATGTTGTTGCGTTAACGGGTGGTCGCAACGTGGCTTTGTTGGCTGCTGATGCGATTGCATTGAAGGCTGATGTAGCTGTTATTGATGATGTTACGCAGTACGCAGACCTAAAATCACTTTTGGCTGGTAGCGGGGTTGAGGCTGCTTGCGGTGCTGATGCGATTCGCGATGCTGCGTATCGCCCATGTGATTGGGTCATGTCAGCGATTGTGGGTACGGCTGGTCTTGCGCCGGGATGGGCTGCATTGGAGCAAGGCAAAACACTGGCGCTTGCGAACAAGGAATCGCTGGTGACGGCGGGTCCAATATTGATGGCACACGCCAAGGCCAATGGTGCGATGATCCTGCCCGTTGATAGTGAGCATTCAGCCGTGTTTCAGGCGTTGATTGGTGAAGATATATCGACGGTTGAACGCATTATCATTACCGCTTCTGGTGGCGCATTCCGTGATTGGCCACTTGCTGATTTATCGTCTGCATCGCTTGCGCAGGCGTCAAACCATCCGAACTGGGACATGGGACAACGCATAACTATCGATTCTGCATCCATGTTTAACAAAGCGATGGAGCTGATTGAAACTAAAGAGTTCTTTGGCGTCCGCCCTGATCAAGTTGAAACAATCATTCATCCCGAAAGCCTGATCCATGCGCTTGTTGGTTTCAATGATGGCGCCCTCATGGCGCATCTTGGGCCGCATGATATGCGGCACGCGATTGGATTTGCCCTTAACTGGCCGGCACGCAAGTCGCTGCCAGTCGGCAGGCTCGACCTTGCAGCGATTGGTTCGCTGAACTTTAAAGCCCCAGAAGATGCCCGCTATCCAGCCCTCAAGATCGCACGCGATGTGATGGAGGAGGGCGGTTTGATGGGCGCTGCATTCACGGCGGCCAAAGACCGCGCTTTGGATGAATTTATCGCCGGTCACATCGGGTTTATGGATATGGCCCCGGTCGTTGAGAACACTTTAAACACTATGACGTCGCGCGATGGGCTGAAAAATGTCAAAATGACATTAGATACAGTGATCGAGACAGACACACTTGCCCGCATTCGCGCGGGTGAGGCCATCACAACACTGAGGTAACCCATTGGATCTGACACAAATTTTGCCTGCCCTTGGCGGTACAGCGTGGACTTTGATATTTTTTGTGATTGCATTGTCGGTCATCGTCGCGATCCATGAATATGGTCACTACATCGTTGGCCGCTGGACGGGTATTCATGCCGAGGTTTTCAGCCTTGGTTTTGGACCAGTCATATTTTCAAAAACGGATAAACACGGCACTGTTTGGCAAGTCGCGGCTCTGCCGTTTGGCGGATACGTGAAGTTTCTTGGGGACGCCAATGCTGCGAGTGTTGGAACGGATGGCACTGTGTCTGAAGCAGATATGCGGCGTACAATGACAGGTGCGCCACTCTGGGCGCGTGCTGCAACCGTAGCTGCTGGCCCAATTTTCAACTTCATCCTCGCGATTGCAATTTTTGCTGGATATTTAATGTGGGAAGGCGAAAGCCGCACGCCACTGACGTATGGATCTTCCCCAGAACTCCCAGCGATTTACACATCGGACCTGCAACCAGGTGACGAGATTTTGTTCATCGGTGGCGTGAACATGAACGACAATGATCCGAGCACTGGTACGACCGACGACATTCCTGTGAGCCCGATGGTTAGTTATGACATTCGGCGGGACGGGGAAGAAATGACCGTTCAGGGTCCGTTCCCAATTCTACCGCTTGTTTCTGGGATAGCACCGCGGTCGGCTGCCGATGATGCAGGTGTGCGTATTGGTGATTTTATCACTGCGGTGAATGGTGAAACGATTGTCGCATTCCGTGATCTGGTAGCTGCAAAAGATGCTGCAGGCGAAAACCCGCTAGAAATGACCGTGTTGCGTGGCGGGGAAACGCTCACCTTATCTATGGCGGCGCGCAGTGTTGACCTGCCCTTGCCCGAAGGCGGATTCGAGCAACGGTTTTTGATTGGCATCACTGGCGGCATTTTCTTTGAAGCGGAACGTGACAGTGTTGGTCTTTGGACTGCATTAAAATCTGGCACGCAGCAGCTTTGGTGGCGGATCACGACATCATTGTCAGGGCTTTGGCACTTGATGACTGGAGCAATTTCAAGCTGTAACCTGTCTGGTCCTGTTGGTATCGCGCAAACGTCCGGTTCAATGGCACAACAAGGGGCAGGGAGCTTTGTTTTGTTTATCGGCATCTTGTCGGCTGCGGTTGGGTTGTTGAATTTGTTCCCAATTCCAGTTCTTGACGGCGGGCACCTTGTTTTTCATGCCTATGAGGCAATCACGCGCCGTAAACCATCCGAATTTGCACTGCGGGTCTTAATGTCCGCGGGCCTTGCGATCATCGGCAGCTTGATGGTCTTTGCAATCCTGAATGATCTATTCCTTTGCCCTTGAGCAGTCATGGTGCTGCCCCGCTCCTGCCTTATTTCGACGTCATACATGTGTTGAATTATAAGGAGAGACAGATGCAAACGATTGCCCAAGGTTACAAAAGCGTTTCCCTGTTAGTTGAACTTAACTGGGACCGCATCCTAGCAACGGCGACTGTGATTGGTTCACTTTATGCTGGCGCTTATATCATGCTTGGTTAGACGCGAGTTTAAAGGCTGTAGTTCTTGATTGGACGCGCCCGCAGGGGGGCGCTTTGTGCTTTTGACAACCTCTGTCGGACAGGATACCCCTTCGCTTGATATATTTAGACAGAGCGGACGGTCGAATGAACCTGAGAACGGGATATGCCTTAGGGCGTTTTAATTCTGTATTGCAAAAAATTGCTGTATTAAGTTTTGTGGGGGTTTTCAGCGGATTAGCGACACAGACTCATGCTCAAAACTTTGCGTTTAATGTGGTTTCTATCAACGGAAATCAACGCGTTGCAGATGGTACAATCCTCACATTTGCGGGAATCGCTCGCGGTGAACTTGTCACAGCGGCAACGGTAAACGATGCAAGTCAGCGCGTTCGCGAATCTGGCCTGTTCTCTGATGTTAATGTCCGAACGCAAGGCAATACCCTTGTCATTGACGTTGTAGAGTTCCCGACCGTTAACCGCATCAATATCGAAGGCAACTCTCAGGTGCGCGATGCGCAATTGCTGTCAGTTGTGCGCTCTGAACCTCGTCGCGTTTACACGCCAACGCAAGCCGAAGCGGATACAGCCGCTATTACTGGGGTTTACGCTAGCCTTGGCCGAATCAACGCCGTTGTGACGCCACGCATTATTCCTCTGTCTGAAAATCGTGTTGATTTGGTGTTTGAAGTCGTTGAGGCTGGTCTGACAGAGGTCGAACGGATTTCATTTGTTGGAAACCGGACGTTCTCAGAAGCGCGATTGCGTCGCGTGCTTGAGACCAAACAGGCAGGTTTTCTGCGCAGGATTATCACACGCGATACTTTTGCGGCCGATCGGGTCGCTGTTGATCGCCGTGTTCTGACCGATTTTTACCAATCACGTGGGTTTGCTGATTTTAGGGTGCAAAACGTGGATGTGGCTTTGACCCGCGAACGCGACGCTTACCTTATGACGTTTAATGTTCAAGAGGGTCAGCAATTCACTTTTGGCGACGTATCGGTCAGTAGCGAAATTCCAGAGGCCGATTCTGCGGTGTTTAGTGCTGCGTTGAATACACGATCTGGCGCTACCTATTCACCTGTTTCGCTTGAAAGTGATATTTCGCGGCTGGAATTGCTTGCGACGCGGATGGGGATCGACTTTTTACAGGTTGAACCACGCATCACGCGCGACGACAGGAACCTGCGTTTGAATGTCGTTTTTGCGCTTGTCCGTGGTGAGCGTATTTTTGTGGAACGCATTGATATCGAGGGTAATAGTACGACGCTTGATCGCGTTGTCCGCAACCAGTTCCGTGTCGTTGAGGGCGACCCATTTAATCCCCGTGAAGTACGCGAATCTGCAGAACGTATTCGCGCACTAGGATTTTTCCAGAACGTGGCTGTGAATGCACGTGAAGGGTCTTCACCGAACCAAGTGATCGTTGATGTCGACGTCGAAGAGGGTCCAACTGGGTCGCTGTCGTTTGGCGCGAACTTTAACACTGATGTCGGCTTGGGGCTATTGGCGAGCTATAAGCAGCAGAATTTCCTTGGCCGCGGTCAACAATTAGAATTCCAAATTTCGACTGCTGAAACCAACCGCGTGTTCAGTTTCGACTTTTCAGAACCTAACTTTCTCGGTCGCGATCTCCGGTTTGGACTTGGTCTAAACTACCGCACAACTGACAATGAGAACGCAAACTTCGATACTGAGACCCTCACCTTCAGACCGTTGCTGAACTTTCCTGTTAGTGACAGTGGCCGTTTATCTACGTTTTACGCCTTTAATTACGAGGACCTGACCGACGTTTCTAGCAACGTCAGCCAAGTCATCCAAGAAGAGGGTGCACGTGGCGCGATTTCTACGAACTCCGTTGGGTATACATTCAGCTACGACACACGGCGTGGCGGTATCGACCCACTCACCAGTTTTGTCTTCCGTTTTGGTCAGGAATTTGGCTTTGGCGACAGTAATTTTATAAAGACGACAGCGCTGGCTGCGGTTGAAACAAAAGTGTTGAGCGAAGAAGTCACGTTGCGCGCGACCATCGAAGGCGGGAGCCTCGATTACGCCGACAACAATAGCCGGGTTACAGATCGCTATTTCCTTGGTTCTCGCTTACTGCGTGGTTTTCAGGCAGGTGGTATTGGTCCGAGGGATGACGACACAGATGACGCTTTAGGCGGTAATAAATTTGCTGTGGCGCGTCTTGAAGCTGAATTCCCACTTGGCTTGCCAGAAGAATATGGAATTTCTGGTGGTGTGTTTGTCGACTACGGATCTGTCTGGGATGTTGGCAATACGTTTAATGCGGATGTTCTCTACAATGATTTCACAGGTCGCACGGTGGCAGGTTTAACACTGTTCTGGACCACGCCAATCGGCCCGCTACGGTTCAACTTTACAGAATCGCTCGACGCCCAAGACCGTGACGAAACAAAGGCGTTTGACGTGACAATTTCGACTAACTTCTGATGCGATTCTTGGTGTGCATGTGTCTGATGGCTGCTTTTGCAGGTGTCAGCACATTCGCAACGGCGCAAGATCGGCGCATTATCGTGCCGTCCCCAATTATGGTGGTGGATTTCGAACGTATCTTTGTTGAAACGCTTTATGGTCAACGGATCGCGACATCTGTTTCCGCCGAACGGGAACGGGTTCAGGCTGACAATGACCGAATTGCAGCTGAATTGCTTGCAGAAGAAACGGCGTTAACCGAAGCGCGGGCGACGATGGATCAAGTTGCGTTTCGTGATGCTGCACGCGCATTTAATGAACGAGCGCAGTCTGTGCGCTCAGATCGTGAAGCAGAGCAAACAAAGCTGGTTCAGTTGCGCGACGTAGAGCGAACTCAGTTTCTAGAACGTATTCGCCCAATTATCTTAGCTTTGATGCTTGAACGAAGTGCAGTTGTCGCAATGGACCGGCGTGCCGTCATACAAGCGATTGGCGGTGCCAATGCGACTGCCGATGCGATTGATTTGATTGACACAACTCTAGGCGACGGTATGCGTGCGCCCAATGAGCGCCCAACGCTGCGCCCGAATGGCCTGCCAGAGGTTGCACCGATCATCGCAGATGATGCGCCTTCGCAGGAAGATGCCTTGCCGCAATCTGAGTGACTGGGTAAACAAGGCGTTAATTGGCGTATCACCGAACACTTGCCAATGAAGACCAATAAGGAATTACCGCGATGTCTGAGACCCCAACAACCGCTGATATCCAACTCATCCAAGCGATTTTGCCACATCGGTATCCCTTCCTGTTGGTTGACAAGGTGCGTGATATTGACGGAACATCTTCAGCGGTAGGCATCAAGAACGTCACCATGAACGAGCCGCATTTTCAGGGGCATTTTCCTGGGAACCCGATTATGCCCGGCGTCACAATTATTGAGGCGATGGCACAAACGGCTGCAGTTATGGTTGGTACGTCTCTTGGTCTGACTGAGGGCAATCTGCTGGTTTATTTCATGGGCATTGACGGCTGCAAATTCCGACGCAAAGTCATTCCGGGTGATGTGCTTGAAATGAAAATTGTCACCACACGCGGCAAGCCCGGTGGTAAGGTCTGGAAATTCAAAGGCGTTGCAACCGTTGAGGGTGAGCTAGCCGCCGAGGCAGAATTCATGGCCATGATGGACCTGCAAGGCTAATGGGGGGCATTCACCCCAGCGCAGTCATTGCTGATACGGCCACGCTTGGGGCTGATTGCGATATTGGGCCGTTTTGCGTCGTTGGCCCTGATGTCGTGGTTGGCGCGCGTGTTACGCTGAAAAGCCATGTTGTGGTTGATGGCGATACGCATATTGGCGAAGATACGGTTGTATTTTCGTTTGCGGTGCTGGGTGAAATTCCACAAGATCTCAAATTCGACGGTGAGAAAACTAAGCTGCGTATTGGTGCGCGCAACAGGATTCGTGAACATGTCACCATGAACACCGGGACGACGGGTGGCGGCGGGGTGACGTGTATTGGGGATGACAATCTGTTTATGGCAGGCTGTCACGTGGCCCATGACGCGCAGATCGCCAACCGCGTGATCATCGTGAATAACAGCGCGATTGCTGGCCACTGTATCATTGAGGACGATGTGATTGTTGGCGGCCTGTGCGGCGTGCATCAGTTTGTTCGGGTTGGTAAGGGTGCGATTATTGGCGCGCTTTCAATGGTGACTGCGGATGTTATTCCGCACGGTCTTGTGATGGGGCAGCGCGGGGAACTAGACGGCCTTAATCTTGTTGGCTTGAAACGCAAAGGTGTGGCACGTGGCGATATCACAGCCCTGCGGGCTGCGTTTCAAATGCTCAAAGACGGTGAAGGCACGTTTCATGATCGCGCCGAAAAGCTGAAAGACGAAAGCGACAGCGCGTTTGTGCAGGACATGGTGCGCTTTATCCTTGGCACCAGCGACCGTGGCTTTCTAACGCCAAAGTAGTGCTGGCGTTAATTGCAGGGACTGGGGATTTGCCAGCCGCGTTGGTGGCGCGTTTAGAAACGCCGCCAATTATGTGTGCATTATCTGGATTTGAACCTTCCCTCGATGTTGAAATTTCGTTTCGTATTGAGCACTTGGGCAGCTTTCTTGATGCGATAAAAGACCGCGGTGTCACAGAGGTTTGTATGGCGGGTGCCATCCAACGCCCCGTGATTGATCCAACTGAAATTGATGCGGCGACGCTGCCCTTGGTGCCTCGGATACAGACGGCCATTGCCAAGGGCGATGATGGTGCGCTGCGTGAAGTGATCTCAATTTTTGAAGACTTTGGTTTTGTGGTCAAAGCTGCGCATGTCATCGCGCCGGACTTGCTCCCGACCAACGGTTTTTTGACCCACGCTAAGCCTGCAGACCGGCACAGGCGCTATGCTACGGTTGGCGAGGTGACGATAGCGCAGATGGGGGCGGCTGATATTGGGCAGGCTTGTATCGTTGACTTGGGCGCTGTTGTGCTCTGTGAAGATGCGAATGGGACAGATGCGATGTTGGGCAAGATCGACACGCGGGTCACACAAAATGATGGCATTCTTTTCAAAGCACCCAAGCCTGATCAAGACCGCCGTGCTGATCTTCCCGTGATTGGGCTACAAACCGCAATTTTGGCTGCGAAAACTGGATTAGCTGGCATCGTGATCGAAGCAGGCGGCGTGATGGTGCTGGACCTAGCCGCCGTGATTGAGACGTTGAACGCGCACGGCATGTTTCTTTGGGTTCGCCCAAGGGGGGCTGTATGAGGGTCTTCATCATTGCGGGTGAAGTGTCTGGCGATAAGCTTGGCGGTGCACTGATGGCTGGGCTTGATGGTCTCGCCGATGTGACTTTCGATGGCGTTGGTGGGCCAATGATGCAGGAACAGGGCCTCAGCAGTCGGTTTCCAATGGATGAACTTAGCGTGATGGGTTTGGCTGAAATTCTCCCTAAATACAAAGCGTTGAAGGCCAGAATGCATGAGATGGCGCAAGCCGTGATCATTACGAAGCCTGATGTCTTGATCACGATTGATAGCCCTGATTTTTGTTTGCGTGTGGCCAAGCTGGTAAAGGCACAATCGAATATACCAACGGTTCACTATGTTGCACCAACCGTTTGGGCTTGGCGATCAGGGCGCGCCGCTAAAATGGCAAAATACATCGATCATGTTCTCGCTCTTTTTCCGTTTGAACCGCCGTATATGCAAGCTGCAGGCATGACCTGCGATTTTGTTGGCCATCCCGTTGTTGCAGAACAGATAGCGACGGATGCAGAGGCACAGGCGTTTCGTGACAAGCATGGCGTGACTGGCCCGTTGGTGATGGCTTTACCGGGGTCGCGCAAAGGCGAGGTTACGCGGCTGTCAGACCGATTTGGTGATACGTTGGGGCAGGTCGCGGCCATCCATCCAAATGCGACGTTTGTCGTGCCTTGTGCTGGCCCAGTGACAAGTCTTGTGCGCGAGTTAACACAAAGCTGGCCCGTGACCCCATTGTTGATCCCCGCGCAAGCGACAGCAACCAAGCGTGCCGTCTTTAAGGCTGCCGATGTGGCCCTTGCGGCATCTGGCACCGTGTCGCTTGAGCTGGCTGCAAGTGAAACGCCGATGGTGATTGGTTACGATATGGCGTGGTTGTCGCGGCTGATTATTGGTCGGATGCTAAAGGTGGATACAGTGACGTTGGTGAATCTCGTCTCTGAGACGCGTGTGATACCAGAGTTTGTAGGAAAGAACTGCAACGCAAATGATATGGCGGCAGCGCTGCTAGATGTGCTGGAAAAGCCTACAGACCAACGTGATGCAATGAAGTTAACCATGGACCGTTTGGGCCTTGGGGGCGAGGCTCCGGGTTTGCGTGCGGCCCGTTCAGTCCTTGCGGCGATTGAACAACCGTCCGTCTAAGATCATCAGCCCTAAGGCCAGTAATCCAAAACCAAAATAAGACCTTAGCGGCAACTCTTCACCTAAAACAGTGGCGCCCAAAGTAATCGCGACGGGTGCAATGAGCAGGGTACACAGCATAAGGTTTCCACTGCCAGCCATCTTCAAAACACGGTAATACAATAGGTACGCAAACGCCGTTGCGATCAATGCGTAATACGCGATAGAAAGCCAAGTGCTGGGCTGCAGGTGCAAGCTAATCGGTCCTTCGACAAGTGTCGCCAATGGAATCATAATCACGCTGGACCCGGTCAACATGCCCGCGGCTGCAACTTGTGGTGACAAACCACTCAGTCTCTTTTTCGCCCAGACGCCGGCCAGCGCATAACTGATCGTGCCAGCGATCACAGCCAATTGTCCCATTGAGCGCAGATCAAAGGTAAGGAAAGCGTCCAGACCAATCGCTGTTACGACACCAACAAACCCCAATCCCACACCGGTCGCGCGTCTTGCTGTCAGCCGTTCATCTGCGAAGAAAATTGCGGCCACAACCACACCAAATATGGCAGTTGCTGCATTCAGGATGGACGTGAGACCTGTCTCGATATGAAGCTGACCCCATGCCATTAACGAAAATGGAATAACGTTGTTCAACAGGCCCATGACTAAGAAAGCGCCCCAGATGCGTAGATCACGCGGGATGCCAAGCCCACGCAGCAAAACAACGGCCCACAAAATCAACATCGCCCATCCTGCGCGATGCGCCACAGCCGTGAGGGGACCGATTTCATTGAGTGCAATGCGGATCGACAGGAAGGATGCGCCCCAGATGAGTGAAAGCAAGCACAGCTCTAACCAAGCTTGGGTGGACATGGATTGTTGTTTTATCATTGGTGAACTGGACG
>JAPKCP010000278.1 GCA_028822885.1 Yoonia sp.
GCTGCCAGAACAAGGGCTTCTTCGCCGTAGTGGTAAATTTTGGAACCAAAACCGCCGCCAACATCAGGTGCGATGACTGTCAGTTTATTCTCAGGGATGCCCATTACAAACGCTGAAATCAGCAAGCGTGTTAGGTGGGGGTTCTGGGATGTCGTGTGTAACGTGTAGTCGCCGGTGCCGCGATTATAATGTCCAATAGAACAGCGTGGTTCCATTGCGTTTGGTACAAGGCGGTTGTTGACGAGTTCCAGCGTAGTGACGTGATGGGCGTTCTTGATTGCTTCATCTGTCGCAGCGCGGTTGTCCTCGATCCAACCCCAGTCGAAACACTGATTGGTACCGATTTCGTCGTGCACGTAATTGGTACCAGCCAGCGCGTCTTTCATGTTCACGACAGCGGGCAGTTCTTCAATATCAGCTTCGATGGCCTCAACCGCATCACGCGCTTGCTGGGCCGTTTCAGCGATCACAGCGGCGTAGGCGTCGCCGACGTGCCGGACTTTGCCGTGTGCCAAAACTGGACGCTTTGGTTCTTTCATCGGCTCACCGTCGCGGGAATTGATCAACCAACCCGCGGGATTGCCGCCGACTTCTACGAAGTCTTCACCCGTGAAAATCGCCAGCACGCCGGGCATACTTGCCGCTGCGGTGGTATCGATTGATTTGATCACGCCATTTGCTACGGTTGAGCGGGCAAAGATCGCCGCACATTCGCCGAATGTTTGGATGTCGTCGGTATAATTCCCAAGTCCGGTTAAAAACCGGACGTCTTCGCGGCGCACAGTTGCAGCGCCAATTCCACTATCTTTAGGCATTTGTATTCCTCCCTTTTGGACGACGTGCCCTCCTCGGCACGGGGTCCAAATTTTCTAGAAATTTGCTTACTCGGCGGCGATTGCGCTGACGTCTTGACCAGATGCGGCCAGTATTGATTTCACAATGTTGTGGTAGCCTGTGCAGCGGCAAATATTACCTTCAAGGTGCGTGCGCACTTCGGCCTCTGTTGGCTTTGGGTTTTCCTTGAGCAAGGCAGCGGTCGTCATCACCATACCAGGCGTGCAGAACCCGCACTGGAGGCCGTGGTGGTCTTGGAACGCTTGCTGGATCACGTTGAGCGACCCGTCTGCATTGGCCTGCCCTTCGATCGTGGAGACCTGTGCGCCTTCGGCTTCTTGCGCGAACATCGTGCAGGATTTCACTGCTTTGCCGTCCACATGCACAACACAAGCCCCACATTGGGACGTATCGCACCCGATGTGTGTGCCGGTCAGGCGTAGGTCATCACGCAAAAAGGACGACAGTAATGTGCGCCCTTCAACGTCTGCGGAAACTTCTTTTCCGTTGATGGTCATGGTGACTTTGGTCATCGCATCCTCCCTAGGATTGTCGTTTAGATTGGTGGCGTTAGCTGCCTGTCAGACTGCGAAACCAGCCTTTTTTCTTTGTCTCATCTTCACCTGCATCCGTCTCTGGATCAGGTGGTTCAACTGCGTCTTGGAAATTGGCAAAAAACTGATCTGCCATCTTTTTGGCAAAACCGTCGATAATGCGCGACCCCAATTGGGCCATCTTACCGCCGACGTTTGCCTCGACATCATAGTGCAGTATAGTCGTGTCGCCGTTTGGTTCAAGCCGCACGTTGGCGCCGCCCTTCGCGTACCCCGCTGGGCCACCTTTGCCTTCACCCTTGATAGTAAGGCTTTCGTTCACGATCATGTCTGACAATTGCACAGCACCTTTGAAGGTCGCTTTTACAGGTCCGACCTTTTGCACGACGGTCGCCTCGAATCCTTCTTCAGGTGATCCGGCCATCTCGGTGCAGCCGGGTACACACTCTTTCAGGACCTCTGGATTCAAAAGTCCGGCCCAAATAGTGGCCACATCCGCTTGAATTGTGCGGCTATCGGTCAGTTTCATATGTACTTCCAGTGTTCTTGCGCGGTGCAAACGGTGGCCGTAGTTCGGCGTGGATCTACGGCCAATGACTTTGATATCGGCTACTGTTTTCTATTGATGCCACCAAGATCATCTACCGCCAATGTATTTTTTGCAAGACGCATGCTTTTGCGAATTTTCGGGCGATATTTTGCTTAATCAACTTAGTAAATTAGGCCTGTGTGTTGCCTTGCAATTTGTGCTGCATAATCACTTGCGCTTCAATCCATTCCCAATGTGACGAAAACGTAGGTGATAGCGTGTCAACAGGACAAAAAGTGAGATTTATCAGAGTCTTGCAAAGGTAAATGGCTCAGGATAAGTCCTATTTTTTAGCCCTATTACTTTGCTGCCGGCTGGATTGTTCAGTCTCTTCGGAGTGCTTACGGTAGCATCATTTGCCGTTAATTATGGATTCAGATATTGATGATAGCGTTGACAATGATGTGATGGCCCCCTTGGGTATCGAAGTCGGGGGTGTGTTCATCATCGAAGACGGCAACACACGGATAGTTGGAGATTCCATTGGGAAATAAGGGTGCAGCAAAAGACTGGGATGATGCTTACGCCAATTCGGCCCACATCAAGGGATCCGAGGCAATGCCCGCCCGCTGGACAGCGGAGGCTGCTGCTTATCGCGCAAGTGGTCTGCATATTGACGAAGACGTCTCCTATGGCACAGCCCCCCGCGAAACGTTCGATCTGATTTGGCCAGATGGCCCACCCTTGGGTCTCGCCGTGTTTGTGCACGGGGGCTATTGGTTGGCTACTGATAAATCCATGTGGACTGCCTTTGCAGAGGGCGCGCGTGCACGTGGTTGGGCGGTCTGTCTACCAAGTTATACCTTGGCCCCTGATGCGCGTATCTCCCAAATTACCCAGCAAATAGGGGCGGCAATTGCCTGCGCTGCTGCGATGGTTGCAGGTCCCATTCGGCTTGCTGGACATTCTGCAGGTGGGCATCTCGTAACACGTATGAATTGCGAAGATCAGCCCTTTGTGGATAGGCTAGAACACACCTTATCTATCAGCGGCGTGCATGATCTGCGCCCACTGATGCGTACAAAGATGAACGACACACTTGTGTTGGACCAGACCGAAGCTGACCTCGAAAGCCCGGTTCTTTTGCGCCCCCATGACGGAGCACGCGTGACGGCTTGGGTTGGAAGCGATGAACGGCCTGAATTCATTCGCCAAGCGAGGCTTTTGGCAATGATGTGGGATGGCCTTGGCGCGAATACGCAGGTGCACTTAGATCAAGGCCATGACCATTTCTCAGTGATTGAGGGGTTGAAGGGCGCGCAGAGTGAGATCACAAACGCTTTTGTCGGCTAACAAAGGACCCGTGATATGACACTCCCAATCAAAGACCAATTCGTGTTGCCTGAGGGGATGATTTACCTTGATGGGAATTCACTGGGGCCACTCCCAAAGGTCGTGAACGCGCGTCTGTCAGAGATGATCACAGCAGAATGGGGCCAGCATTTGATCAAGGGCTGGAACGTCGATGATTGGATGGGTCAACCGATGCGGGTTGGCAATATGGTTGGGCGTTTGGTTGGTGCGGCTGAAGGGTCGATAACGATGGGGGATACCCTGTCAGTGAAGGTCTATCAAGCGCTGTCCGCAGCACTGAAGATGCGCCCAGATCGCAAGGTAATCCTATCCGACAGTGGTAATTTTCCGTCCGATTTGTACATAGCCCAAGGCTTGATCGCACATCTGGGGCAGGGCCATGAGCTGCGCATTGTTGCGCCCGAGGATGTCATGGATGCCCTCACAGATGATGTCGCTGTCGCAATGATTACACAGGTTGATTATCGCACTGGTCGCTTGCACGATATGGCGACAATGACTGCCAAGGCGCATGATGCTGGGGCCGTTATGTTGTGGGATTTGGCGCATAGCGCTGGGGCCTTGCCTGTGGATTTGGCGGCCTCGGGCTGTGAATTTGCTGTTGGTTGCACGTACAAATACTTGAACGGTGGGCCGGGTGCGCCTGCGTTTATTTATGCGCGGCCTGATATCATTGGTGACATCTCTCCAGCGCTGTCAGGTTGGCTTGGGCATGATGCGCCCTTTGCGTTTGAGGCGGATTATCGCCCCGCAATGGGGATCGAACGGATGCGCGTTGGCACCCCACCTGTGATGCAAATGACCGCGTTAGAGGCGGCTTTGTCGGTATGGGATGGCGTGGATATGAATGCGCTGCGGCAAGCCTCGATTGGGTTGTGCGACCTGTTCATTGCGCAGGTTGAGGAACGCTGCCCTGACCTCACTTTAGTCAGCCCCCGCGATGGCACAAAACGCGGCAGTCAGGTGTCGTTCGCATTTGAACACGGCTATGC
>JAPKCP010000279.1 GCA_028822885.1 Yoonia sp.
AGAAAGCCTATGTGACGCTCGTTGAGGGCAACACGATTGACGTATCCACTGGTCTTTAATGAGTCTGGTTTGTAATTGAGGGAGCCCCCGCAGCAATGCGGGGGCTCTTTCCGTTGAAAAGGCTACCATGCCTTTTCAACGCGTGCGCAAGGTCACATTGTCTTCAATGTGACAGCGTCACTCAGTCGTTATTGCTCTTATTTAACATCACTCAACTCACAAGGGCCAACGCCTGCCCGTGGGATGGCGCAGGTGTCGTGGGTGACCGCCACTTTATCCCAGCCAAGGTTACGCTAAACTACGGGGCTGCGTGACGCTAGCAAAGCGCCAGCCCGCCGGAACGGGCAGACGCTGGCCCGGCGCCTACGGCTTGATTCCGGGCGGGGCAAATTCTCGTTTGCCATATTGCTCAATTCAATATAAATTTTTCCGAAAGTATACCTAATTGGAATAGTAATGTGACGAACAAAAAGTATCAGATATTTATTTCTTCTACGTTTCGTGACTTGGCTGATGAACGACAAGATTCGATCCGAAATGTCTTGGATCTCAAGCACATTCCTGCGGGTATGGAATTGTTTCCTGCCGCAGACGTTGAGCAGCTTGAGTACATCAAGAGAGTAATTGACGAATGTGATTATTACTTACTTATTATCGGTGGCCGTTATGGGTCTGTTGATGCTGAGGGGGTAAGTTTTACTGAGCGTGAATATGATTACGCGGTCGAAAGCGAAAAGGTAGTTCTGGCCTTTGTGCACAACGATCCTGCTTCCATTCCGATTGGGAATAGTGAAGTAACCCAAGCCGCGATTGATGCTCTTAACGCATTTAGACTAAAGGTAATGAGTGGGCGGTTAGTTAAGATGTGGGTCTCACGCCAAGATCTGGAGCCATTGGTACTCAAAGCCTTGATCCATGCATTTAACGACTTTCCTCAGACTGGCTGGATTAGGGGGGATGCTTTAGCAAGTGAAGAACTGGTTTCACAATCTAACAAAGCACTACAAGAGAACGCGGAGCTTAAGCAACTAATCGCTGCAATGGAGACGAAAGTTCAACCAAAGTTCGATGATCTTGCCGATTTCGATGACATGTTTGTGATCAGATATAAAGCCGGACAATATTCAGCAGGAAAAGAAATAACTCTAAGTTGGCGAACTATTTTCATTGGGGTGGCTGGCCTTCTTGAAAAGCCCAAAACGGATTCAGTAATTGAGTCCGGTCTTGACCTAATTTTGAAAGATCGCGGTAAAGATGTTTCAAGAAGTATCAATGGCACTGATCGTATTAGAATTAAGGCGCAATTGATCGCGCTAGGCGTCATCCAATCTAGAGTTTCCAAGACTACTCGTGGAGGCCAAGAGGAGTTTCTAAGTTTGACAAAGGCCGGTCAACAGGCTTTCTTGGAAAATATCGTTGTAAAGAAGGCTGATAAAAAAGTAATTTAGGCTTACGCAAACCTAGACACTCCCCACTTGCCACCCCCACCAACCCCTGCTACTCCCCCGCTACGCAAAGGCCCCGGATTCGTTCTGGGGCCCTTGTGTTATGACTACCCTGGGACCTTAGGGGCCCTTCACATCAGGTTCTCGTCTCACGGGGCAGGGGACCGCCAAGCAAACGGAAGAAGCTAATCATGGCACTAAAGTCGTATAAGCCGACGACGCCAGGCCAGCGCGGGCTGGTGCTGATTGACCGTTCGGAGCTTTGGAAAGGACGTCCAGTTAAATCTCTCACTGAGGGTTTGACAAAATCGGGCGGCCGGAACAACACCGGACGGATTACTATGCGTCGCATTGGTGGGGGTGCTAAGCGCCTTTACCGTATCGTCGATTTCAAGCGCAACAAGTTGGACATGTCCGCTGTTGTTGCACGGATCGAATATGACCCGAACCGGACAGCATTTATCGCTCTGATCCAGTACGAAGATGGCACCCAGAACTACATTCTGGCCCCTCAGCGTCTGGCAATCGGTGACAAAGTGATCGCGTCCGCCAAGGCCGACATCAAGCCGGGTAACGCAATGCCGTTCTCAGGCATGCCGATCGGTACGATCATCCACAACATCGAACTGAAAGCCGGTAAGGGCGGTCAGATCGCTCGTGCAGCTGGTACCTACGCCCAATTCGTTGGTCGTGATGGTGGCTACGCGCAGATTCGCCTATCTTCTGGCGAATTGCGTCTTGTCCGTCAGGAATGCATGGCGACAATCGGTGCTGTGTCTAACCCAGACAACTCCAACCAGAACTACGGTAAAGCGGGTCGTATGCGTCACAAGGGTGTACGTCCATCCGTTCGTGGTGTTGCGATGAACCCGGTTGACCACCCGCACGGCGGTGGTGAAGGTCGGACATCTGGTGGTCGTCACCCGGTTACCCCTTGGGGCAAACCAACAAAGGGTGCGCGGACACGTAACAAAAACAAAGCGTCGCAGAAGCTTATTATTCGCTCGCGTCACGCCAAGAAGAAGGGTCGTTAAGTATGGCTCGTTCCGTCTGGAAAGGCCCCTTTGTGGACTCGTATGTCCTCAAAAAGGCCGAAGCGTCCCGCGAAAGCGGTCGCAACGAAGTGATCAAGATTTGGTCGCGTCGTTCTACAATCCTGCCTCAGTTCGTTGGTCTCACCTTTGGTGTGTACAACGGCAAGAAGCACATCCCCGTCAACATCTCTGAAGACATGATTGGTCAGAAGTTTGGTGAATATTCACCAACACGGACCTTCTATGGTCACGCAGCAGATAAAAAAGCGAAGCGGAAATAAGCCATGAGCAAGGATAAGAATCCCCGCCGCGTGGCAGACAACGAAGCACGTGCAAAACTGCGCATGCTGAAGACGTCGCCGCAGAAACTGAACCTCGTTGCTGGCCTGATCCGTGGCAAGAAAGTCGAACGTGCTCTGACTGAGCTGACTTTCTCCAAAAAGCGGATTTCGGATGACGTGAAGAAATGCCTTCAGTCCGCCATCGCCAACGCAGAGAACAACCATGACCTTGACGTTGACGAATTGGTCGTCGCTGAGGCTTATGTCGGTAAGAACCTGATCATGAAGCGCGGTCGTCCTCGGGCACGTGGCCGTTTCGGCAAGATCATCAAGCCATTCTCTGAAATCACCATTGTGGTGCGTCAAGTCGAGGAGCAAGCGTAATGGGTAATAAAGTAAACCCAATCGGCATGCGTCTTCAGGTCAACCGTACCTGGGACAGCCGTTGGTATGCAGATACCAAAGACTACGGTGATCTTCTTCTTGAAGACCTGAAAATGAAGGCATTCATCAAGAAAGAATGTGTTCAGTCCGGCGTCAGCCGCGTGATCATTGAGCGTCCGCACAAAAAGTGCCGCGTCACAATCCACGCAGCCCGTCCAGGTGTGATCATCGGCAAGAAAGGTGCAGACATCGAAGGTCTGCGCTCCAAGCTTGCAAAGCTGACAGCGTCTGAATTGCACCTCAACATCGTTGAAGTTCGCAAGCCAGAGCTTGATGCAGCCCTTGTTGCAGAAAACATTGGTCAGCAGCTTGAGCGTCGCGTCTCTTTCCGTCGTGCGATGAAGCGGTCTGTTCAAACGTCCATGCGTATGGGTGCCCTTGGTATCCGTATCAACCTCGCGGGTCGTCTTGGCGGCGCCGAGATCGCACGGACAGAATGGTATCGTGAAGGCCGCGTTCCGCTTCATACACTGCGTGCAGATATCGACTATGCGCACTACGAAGCACAAACGGCTTATGGTATCATTGGCATCAAGGTGTTCATCTACAAAGGTGACATCATGGAGCACGATCCATCCGCACATGACCGTAAACACGCTGAGCTCCAAGAGGGTTCCATCCCTCGCGGCGCCGGTCGTCGCTAAGGAGATATGAACAATGCTTCAGCCAAAGCGTACAAAACACCGCAAGCTTCACAAAGGCCGCATTCGCGGTGAAGCAAAGGGCGGCTCTGACATGAACTTCGGCTCATTTGGTCTTAAGGCCATCGAGCCAGAGCGCATTACGGCCCGCCAAATCGAAGCTGCACGTCGTGCAATGACGCGTCATATGAAGCGTCAAGGCCGTGTGTGGATCCGCATCTTCCCAGACACACCAGTGACGTCTAAACCCGTCGAAGTGCGTATGGGTAAAGGTAAAGGTTCCATTGATTTTTGGGCATGCAAGGTCAAACCTGGCCGCGTAATGTTTGAAATTGACGGCGTTTCTGAGACAGTCGCACGTGAGGCTCTGCGCCTTGCCGCGATGAAGTTGCCAATCAAAACACGCACAATCGTGCGCGAAGACTGGTAAT
>JAPKCP010000280.1 GCA_028822885.1 Yoonia sp.
GGTGCGGATTTGTTCCTTGGCCTATCGGGTCCGGGCGTTCTGAAGCCTGAGATGGTTGCGAAAATGTCGGCGACGCCAATTATCTTCGCACTTGCCAACCCAAACCCTGAGATTTCGCCCGAAGATGCACGAGCAGTCGCACCCGACGCGATCATCGCCACAGGCCGCAGCGATTTCCCGAACCAAGTGAACAACGTGCTCTGTTTTCCATTCATCTTTCGCGGTGCATTGGACGTCGGGGCCACAGACATCAACGACGAGATGAAGATCGCCTGCGTGGACGGTATTGCCGCACTCGCCCGCGAAACAACGTCGGCTGAGGCTGCTGCTGCCTATTCCAGCGAGCAACTCACATTCGGCGCTGATTATCTGATCCCAAAGCCATTTGATCCGCGCCTTATGGGTGTGGTTGCGACAGCCGTGGCAAAAGCCGCCATGGAAAGCGGTGTCGCACAACGCCCGCTTGCAGATATCGAGGCATATAAAACCAACCTTGATGGTTCTGTCTTTAAGTCCGCGTTCCTGATGCGTCCTGTTTTTGAGGCCGCGCGCAGTGCGAGCCGCCGAATTGTGTTTGCAGAAGGCGAAGATGAACGTGTGTTGCGTGCCGCTCAAGCCATCTTGGAAGAAACCACGGAACAGCCTATTTTGATTGGTCGTCCAGACGTAATCATCGCCCGTGCAGAACGTGCCGGCCTCAAGATTAAACCGGGCGTTGATATCCAGATCGTGAACCCACAAAACGATCCACGCTACCGCGATTATTGGAACACCTACCACGAAATTATGGCGCGGCGCGGCGTGACACCGGACCTTGCACGCGCGATAATGCGCACGAACACCACGGCAATTGGGGCCGTTATGGTTGCCCGCAATGAGGCGGATTCGCTTGTCTGCGGCACCTTTGGACAGTTTCTGTGGCACCTGAAATATATTAAAGAAATTCTGGGGTCTGAGACACTTCACCCGGTTGGCGCACTGTCCCTTATGATCTTAGAGGATGGACCGTTATTCGTCGCAGACACCCAAGTCTACGCAGAACCAACGCCAGACCAAATTGCTGAAACTGTTATCAGCTGTGCGCGCCACGTGCGCCGGTTTGGCATCGCGCCCAAAATTGCCCTTTGCTCCCAGAGCCAATTTGGCAACCTCGACAACTCTTCTGGGCGACGGATGCGAGCGGCGATGGCGATCTTAGAAAGCTCTCCGCGCGATTTTGATTTTGAGGGTGAAATGCATGTCGATTCAGCGCTTGATGTTGAACTGCGCAATCGTATCTTCCCGAATGCGCATCTGTCAGGGCCTGCAAACTGCCTCGTTTTTGCCAACACGGATGCCGCATCGGGCGTGCGTAACATCTTGAAAATGAAAAGCGGCGGGCTTGAAGTTGGGCCAATCTTGATGGGCCTTGGCAATAAAGCACACATTGTGACGCCGTCGATTACAGCACGCGGGCTTTTGAACATGTCTGCCGTAGCTGGCACGCCGGTCGCGCACTATGGTTGATTCCCAAACCCCTGTCTTCCTTTGCTTTAAGTGGGGACAGGGGTATCCTTGCAAATATACAAACATCCTGTTTCGCGCCCTAACTGACGTGATGTCGACGCCGTTTCGGTTTGTCTGTTTAACTGATGATGCGTCAGGTCTGGTGGACGGGATCGAAACACAGTCGCTTCCACCATTTCGCATGGATCAAGCTGACTGGCATAAAGGCATGTGGCCCAAATTGACAGCCTTTGCCCCGGATGTAATTGCCCCCGGCACTCCAGTGATTATGGTTGATGTCGATGTGGTTGTTATCCGCGATCTGACACCGTTGTTTGATCATATCCGCACTGAGGGCGGGCTTCATATTATGCAGGAAATTCCAGATACGTTGCCGCGTTTATTGCCTGCGATTTTTGGCAAACCACTGCTGTCAAATTCATCAGTCGTTGGGTTTGTGGCTGGTACGCAGGACCATTTGTTTGAGATGTTCCATGATAAAACCTATGCTGAGCTGCGCGAATTCAGGAATGACCAGAACTTCATTCATTACCATGCCAAAAACCGTCATAGCTGGCCAATTGGCTGGATGTTAAGCTTTAAGAAAAGCCTTAGTTTTCACTTTCCAGTTAATTTTGTTCGCCCGATCAAGCGACCAGATGACAGCTATATCGTGATATTTCACGGCATTCCAAACCCCGAAGATATGACCAAAGGTCCGTTTAAACGCTGGGGTACGCGCGAAAAATTTGGGTTTTTCCCGGTGGCGTGGATTAAGGACTACTGGACTCGATATTCACGTGAAACCGACGACTACGACAAGCGCCCCTTGTAAATTTTTTTACCGATTTACGAGATACCGCCTCGAACAACCTTGCCCAAATGCATGCCGCTGCGTACCACTTGGCCAGCGACGTCTGGGAGGACAATCATGGGTTACGCAGAAGTTTATAGCGCTTGGCAAAATGACCCTGACGGGTTTTGGATGGAACAATCCCGCGCGATTGATTGGGTCAAACCACCCAGCAAAGCGCTGAATGACGCAAACGCGCCACTGTACGAATGGTTCACAGATGCTGAGGTCAACACATGCTATAACGCAGTGGACCGGCACGTTGAAAACGGGCGCGCGGACCAAGCTGCAATCATCTACGACAGCCCCATCACGGGGGCAAAGGATACAATCACCTTTGCGCAGTTGAAGGACAAAGTGGCAGCTCTCGCGGGTGCTTTGCGCGACAAAGGTATCGCGTCCGGCGACCGTGTTATTATTTATATGCCGATGGTGCCAGAGGCGCTGGTCGCGATGCTTGCCTGTGCCCGAATTGGCGCCGTGCATTCAGTCGTTTTCGGTGGATTTGCCGCAAGCGAGCTGGCCGTGCGGATTAACGACGCCACACCCAAAGCAATCATTGCCGCGTCTTGCGGGGTAGAGCCCGGGCGTGTGGTAGCCTATAAACCGCTGCTCGATGACGCGATTGCGATGGCTGATCACAAGATCGACTTTACCGTTATATTTCAACGTGAACAGCAGGTTGCTGACCTAAAAGATGGTCGCGATTTTGATTGGAACACTGTGCAAGACGGCGTTATGCCTGCCGATTGCGTGACCGTTTCTGGCGATCATCCGGCTTATATTTTGTATACTTCAGGCACCACGGGCCAGCCCAAGGGCGTTGTCCGCCCAACTGCTGGCCATCTTGTTGCATTGAACTGGACGATGAAGAATATCTACAACGTCGATCCCGGTGATGTTTTCTGGGCCGCGTCTGATGTTGGTTGGGTCGTTGGCCACAGCTACATTTGTTACGGGCCACTGATCCACGGGAACACCACCGTCGTATTTGAGGGCAAGCCGATTGGCACCCCCGACGCTGGCACATTCTGGCGCGTGATTGAGGAACATAACGTACGTTCGTTCTTTACCGCACCGACTGCTTTTAGGGCGATCAAGCGTGAGGACCCAACGGGTGAGATGATCAAAGACTATGATATCTCATGCTTGCGTGCTTTGTATTTGGCTGGCGAACGCGCTGATCCGGATACGATTGAGTGGGCACAAAAGGTGATGAACGTCCCTGTTTATGACCATTGGTGGCAAACGGAAACCGGCTACACCATCGCAGGTAATCCTGCGGGGCTTGAGGCATTACCAGTTAAGATTGGATCGCCCACAGTCGCTATGCCGGGTTATGACGTCCAGATTTTGGACGAAGGTGGGAACCCTATG
Source organism: Yoonia sp. (assembly GCA_028822885.1). Taxonomy (GTDB): domain Bacteria; phylum Pseudomonadota; class Alphaproteobacteria; order Rhodobacterales; family Rhodobacteraceae; genus Yoonia. Next base: position 3,716 of record JAPKCP010000280.1, read on the forward strand.
CCAGCGGGTGAATTGGGTGCGATTGCTATAAAGTTGCCCCTGCCCCCCGGGACTTTGCCAACCCTATGGAATGCCGAAGATCGCTTTGTTAAAAGCTACCTAACAACTTTTCCCGGTTTCTATGAGACCGGCGACGCGGGCATGATCGACAAAGACGGCTACCTTTATATTATGGCGCGCACGGACGATGTGATCAATGTGGCAGGGCACAGGTTAAGCACGGGTGCGATGGAAGAGATCCTTGCCGGACATCCTGACATCGCCGAATGTGCGGTGATTGGCGTGACAGATCAGCTCAAAGGTCAGTTGCCGATGGGGTTTGTTTGCCTGAACAAGGGCTGCGCAACATCCGACGAACAGATCATGAAGGATTGCATCAAACGGGTCCGCGAAACGATTGGGCCAGTCGCTGCGTTTAAGCTGGTTGCCGTGGTCGACCGCCTTCCCAAAACGCGATCAGGCAAGATTTTGCGGGCAACGATGGTCAAGATCGCGGACAACGCAGCATTCAAAATGCCCGCGACCATCGATGATCCCGCAATCTTGGATGAAATCCGCGA
>JAPKCP010000281.1 GCA_028822885.1 Yoonia sp.
TTTGAGATCTTTGAACATGTGATCTACCACTGGGGCGAGATGGAAGGAGACCTTGTCCATCCAATTGGCCAGCGTAGAACGGTCAATGTTGAGACCTGATCTTGCGTATATCTGGGACTGGCTGAACAACGGGCAGTGGTCGGCGTATTTGGATACGCTGACATGGGCCAATGTGCCTTCTGTGGGCAAACCACCTTCGATCAAATGCACGGGTGCCAACGCTTGCACAACTCCGCCCTGCTTCTTGGGACAGGCGTACTTGGGGCGAATGGTTACGATCACTTTCGGCTGTGCGGGCACAATTTCCAGCCGCTCGGTACGGTCTTCGCCGATCCGTACCATGTCGCCACATCCGCAGGGGCACACAATGCTGTCAGGCTCAATAATCTGTCCGATGCGTTCAAGGTGATCAGGCAGATTGCCAAGGTTACGCTGCGCGGGCTTGCGCTTCTTGCGCGGCGTGGCCATCTCGATGGTGTCGGCCTGCGCCTCAGCTTCGGATTGGGCGACTTCAATATCCTCAAACGCCAGTTGGCGCTCGTCTTCCGTCATCTTCTCACTGCGTGCGCCATAGATCACCTGGTTCAGTTCTTTGACAAAATGCTCCAGTCGCGCATTCAGTGCCTCAAGTTCACTGACTTGCGTTGTGAGGACCGCATTCTGTTCAACGATACCCGAAACCTGTTCTCTAACCGCCAAGATGGCTGCCTGCACATCCGCAGGAAAAGCGTCTAAATAAATGGATTTGAAGGCGTTTAACATGAATATTTCTTAGCAGAATACGGCCACAAGTGCACGATATTTGGTCCCATATTTGAGGCCCCTATTCATTCTGCCGCACCCGGTTTGCGCGTCCGGCGTGCCATAACACGTCTCCAGTCCAAGCCTTCAAACAAGGCCTCAAACTGCCCTTTCGTCAGCCGCATTATGCCATCCTGAACTTTTGGCCACGCAAACTTGACCTGTTCCAACCGTTTGTAGCACAGCACCAAGCCAGACCCGTCCCAGAGCAGGACCTTGATGCGGTCGCCCCGTTTGGCGCGGAACACAACAATCATGCCAGAATGCGGATCAAGGCCAAGTTCGCGCTCAGCCAGCGCAGCCAAGCCATCATGGCCTTTGCGGAAATCTACCGGCTTGGTGGCGATCACAATCCGAACCGCTTGACTGGGATAGATCACGAGAGATGGGCCAAACGCTGCGCAATGTCAGTGATCCGCTTGCGTGCAGTGTTCTTGGGCAGACGGACAGACACATCACCAACCATGATCTCAACCCCGTCAAAGGAAGACGGCGAAGCATCCGGAACAACCGTTATCGCAGCAAAACTCTGCGAGCTGGCGTTCTCCATCCCAGACGCTCGCTTCGCAGCCGTGCGCCAAGACGACAACTGCGACGCAACAATCCCATGTCGTTGCGCCACATCGGCAACGCGCGCGCCGGGGTGGTACGTCTGTGCAACAATCGCAGCCCGTTCCGCTGGTGTTCAGCGTACAGTTTTACGCCGTCCAAGCCCACTACCATCATCAAGCATTAAATCACCTCCAAATCAGTTGGAGGTCAGAGTCTCACATCGTCAAAAACCGCGATACCATCGGGTCTACGCACCGCTTACGATAGAGGCGCCTATTGTGTCTGGTGGCTTTGTGAAGACAAAAAAACTTTTATCAAACGGTAACATTATCGGCCCACTTTATTTATGTAAATTGGATGCATTCTTTTTCATCAAACGACAGATCGCATGAGCCTTTGGTCTAAAATAGAAGGTTCGGTTTGGTTGCGGTTTCAACTGCTGGTCGCAACAGAGGCCTCAAATTGCTCTGCTGGTGTCGGATACTCGTCTCTTAGCCGAACACCAAGTTTGTGGCCTTGCCGAGGTCACTCTCGTTTTGCCAACCGGCGCCAGACGATGGACTGCCACAAACAAGATTCTCAGTGGTTCGATCACCCAGATTCTTTTCACTCACACAGACTTTGCTGCCGTTCGTTTCTTCGTAATAAAGAACGGGCCTTGACCCCACTGTCAAAAGGAAATGTCATTAACTTTTTTCAACAATGTCAACCGTATAATCCGATTTCACCCGATTTTATTGGGCTGGCAAGCAGTAAATCCTGCCATTGCCGCTGAAATAGATGTGACGGCGGGTTGCGGTCTACCAAAATGATAGCCCTGCACTTGTAGTGCTCCTAACTCATAAACGATTGCGGCTTGAGTGCTGTTCTCGACCCCTTCCACAACCACTTCCATGTCAAGGTTCGAAGCGATTTCAAGAACGGAAGAGAATATTGACTTTGCTTTTTCTGAAGTGGCTAAATCTTCAATAAGAGATCGATCAATCTTGAGCTCATCCGCCGAAGTTGCGTGCAGGTAAGCTAAAGATGAAAAACCCGATCCAAAGTCATCGATGGCAATATGGCAGCCAATTTTTTGCATATCTGCAATGACGCTCTGGACCTGTTTCCAGTCCCGCAATTCTATCGTTTCCGTGATCTCTAGCGTTAAGAGCTGGGGGGGGAGTTTAGAACTCGCGAGGGCAGCCTGAACGCGATCAACGATCCGCCGAGAGTTAAAGTGGAGCGCCGAGAGGTTTACGCTGACAGAATAGTTCGTTCCATGCTGGAAATTCCAATTTGACACAAATGTGGTGGCACGAGTTAGAACGAATTCGTCGATCTTAACGATAAACCCACTCTGCTCAGCGACATTGATGAATTCGTTTGGAGTAATAACATGCCCATTGCGATTCCAACGGATCAATGCTTCAAAACCGTAAACAGTTTCTTGTGGCAGTTTTACCTTAGGTTGCAGGTAAATTTCGAAATGACCGTTCGCAAGTGCGCCGAGCAGTTCATCGGGCAAAGTTTGGTGTTCGACTATCTTGCGTTCCAATACCCCGTCATAAACAGCATGAGGGCTACCTCCGCCAGCCTCTGACGCGTGAGTTGCAAAGTCAGTGACCCGAGATAGCCGTGACAGCTGCCTCACTTCATTTTCCGTGATATGATTTACAATGGCGCTGTTGTCGACCACAATTGGTAGGGCCTTAGCGAGATCAACGTGTTGTAAGTTTTGTGGGGCCTTTTCAGTAGCTGTTTCTGACATTGGTCTATTCACGGTTTCTGGTTGTGCATCTGTAGTGATCAGTTCGACCAAACTCAAACGGCCTTTGAAATTGGTTATGTCTAAAGGCTTTGTGATGTAGTCATTCGCCCCGGCGCTGAACGCGTTATCAATGTATGATTTTTCGGTCATTGCCGTCAGCATCAGGATCGGTGTGCGTTGATAAAGTTTGATTTCCCGCAATGCCCTACAAAATTCAATTCCATTGGTGTCAGGCATCTGAATGTCCAGAAGAAAGCAATCAAAGTGGCGCCTTTCATGTTCAAGTATCTCAAAGGCATTTGTGACACTCTCAGCTGTGACGAGTTCGTGATCTGTAAGTGCATCCACATAATGCTGAAGAACTTCGAGAATGATTGGGTCATCGTCTACGGCGAGTATTAGCATAAAAGTGCTCCAGAAAATATAGTCCTCACACTGAATCACAGGGAATTTGTGTGCCGCTCTGTATAATATTACCGCAAAATCTGACGACAATATGGCCGTTCATCCAACTTCTGCACAAAGACACTTTTTAAGGTTGTTCATCCCCTGTGCCGCCATATCACCAACCGCCAGCTTGAAGATCTGATCGCCTCAAAGTTCGCGACGCCAGCGCAGGTGCCTGCACCGGGGATGACGTTATGATGCTCAGATTATAGGCTCGCTTTATGATCTGAGCATCATGTTGATATTTTATGACTTGTGGATCATGGAGAAGGCAGGGGACAGATGATGCAGCATCTCGTTCGCACATCAAAAAAAACATAGGCCATTCAATCCGCCAGGCCCGAAAGGAAAAGAACCTCACCCAGAAGGATCTCGCCTGTTTGAGTGGTGTCTGGAAGCAAGCGATTTCCAAGAGTGAAACCGGTAACAGCGGTACAAAGTTGGAAACGATTTTTAACCCAATGGCATGTGTGGATGGCTCCTGCATAGCAAGACATTTTTGATCAGATTTGTGCATTTGTCAGAAGCAGTCATGTGTCAGCCTGTTTGCGCGGTTTTGACCGCTGACCCCCCTCTCGGGACATTGCTGCGCAATACCCTGCCGGCAGTGGATGGATTCCGCAAACCAAGTCCCTATCAGCTTTGCGGGCTTTAATGCCCGAGCCATTCGGCGGGTGTCTTGGTTTTGGCGGCAGACTTATGCACCATCATCTCGCAGGTCTTG
>JAPKCP010000282.1 GCA_028822885.1 Yoonia sp.
GATACCCCGGTGATCGACCACCCGCCTGCCTTTTGAGTATACCAAGCCTGATGAGCCCGATGAAAATTACCAAGGCCAAAGTGTAGTATCCGTGGCATTAAGCCTCTCCCAAACGATAAGTGCTAAGCGCAAGATCATGGCTCAATAAGCGGGCGATATGCGCCGCGTCCGCACTATTCATCACGCCTCGGTCGCATTGTTGCGCGAGATGCAAACTCACGCCGCGTCGCCACAGATCGTGGCGCGCGGGAATTGATAGAAACGCCCGTGTGTCATCGTTGAAACCAGCAAGGTTCCAATATCCGGCCGTTTCAACAACTTGATCCAAATACCGCGCGATGCCATTGGCACTGTCGTGAAACCACCAAGGTGGGCCAAGGCGCAACGCAGGCCAATGGCCTGCCATAGGTGCCATTTCGCGGGCGTAACCAGTTTCATCCAAGGTAAAGACAATCAACGTGAGATCAGCATTATTACCAACCCGGTTTAACATGCCATTTAGCCCGCCCACCCAATCGGCACGGCGCGGAATATCAGCGCCTTTGTCCGTTCCAAATTCATCAAGCACTAACAGGTTTGTAGACCGCGCAGAACCGGCATGGATTTGCATCACAAGCCCGTCCTCTACTGACATTTGCGCCATTTCAATCAGCATGTGCCCATAGAGCCGTGTGCGTTGTTCTGCATCCAACTGACCTGCCAAGGCCTTTTTGAACATCGCTTTCGCAGTCTCAAGATCCAACCATTCAGTCCAAATAATCGGAACATCATGATCCGTTGCCGTGGCGCCGTGATCCTTGAAATAGGCCCGCCGCTGCCGCAATGCCGCGAGATACCCCAAGAAATCGGCCGAATCACAATTGGTGATCTCCCCCAGCCTTGCCACATCTCGCACGTAATTTGGCGCTGATGGGTTCAGCACCGCATCGGGTCGAAAAGTTGGGACAACCCGCCCTTTCCAATCGCTTTGCGCAATTGTGCTGTGATGGGCCAAATCGTCTAAGGCACCGTCAGTCGTCGCAAGAACTGCAATGTCGAAGCTTTCAAACAACGCCCTTGGTCGGAATGCATGACGTTTCAAAGCGTCGTCGATAATGTCATAAATCGCCATCGCGTTGTCCGGGGTCAAACGGTCTGACACGCCAAAACTATGCGCCAATGTATGCGCCAGCCAAAGATGCGACGGGGTACCTAGAAACAAATGCCAATGTGCGGCAAACAACTGGAATATCGCGCGAGGGTCGCGATCTTTAACCGGGACACCCACCCCAAGCGATGCAAGCGGCACACCCTGCGAATACAACATCCGAAATACGTAATGATCTGGAATAATCAGTAACTCGGCAGGGTCACGAAACGCTGTATTTTCAGCAAACCAAGCAGGATCGCAATGGCCATGCGGCGACACAATGGGGAGATCACGAACCGTTTCATATATGCTCACTGCTTTATCGGGCAACATCAGTGTCACGTCAGGGTTTGTCATGGCTGTTCTCTTTATCCATTATCAGGGATCAAAAAAGGCGGTGTTGGCTGCAACAACAGTTTCAAGCGTTGTAAGAACTGAGCGCAAATGAGTCTGCGCGACAGACAGGGCTGTATCGGCATCCTGCGCTTTAATGGCTGAAATCAACGCAGTGTGTTCCGCGAACAACACGTCGAACTGACCGCCACCCCGCAACGCAATCATCCGCAACCGATCAAGCTGGGTTTTCTCATGGCTTAGCACAATCGCAGCACGTGGAAATCCGGTGGCGCAAGCGATCAAACTATGGAGGTCGTCGTCAAGGTTGTGAAAGCGCTGATGATCACCCTTCACAATCGCCATTTCCTGTGCCTTGAGGTTAGCATCAAAAGCAATTGCCAAATCACGCGTCAAACCCGTTTCAGCCAATCGCTGCACATTTGCCTTTTCAAGCGCCTCACGCAGGAACTGTGCTTCTCGTATTTTCGCAGCATTCAGTTTTGTGACGTAGCTACCCCGGCTGGGAAGCGTCCCAACCAGATTCATCGCCCGCAACTGCGCAAACGCCTCACGCACAGGCGTGCGGCTAACACCAAGACGGGCACCGATCTCTGGTTCAGACAACGCCTGCCCCGGAACCAAAACCAGACCAAGTATCGCAGTCCTAAGTGTTTGAAAAACTTGTGGTCCAGCAGGCAACGCTGGATCAATTGGGACGAGCGCTGACAAACGGCCAACGTCCCGCGATGTGACGGCGTATTGCTGCATGGCTCCTCCTTTAACAAAATGTATACCGGTATACCGGTGCTTTACAATAACCCAGTTACCACGCTAGCCTTTCAAAAGATGACGTGCGTAGCTGACAAATTAGAGGGATCACAATGAAACAAACTTGGCGTTGGTTCGGCCCACACGACACGATTTCAACGGCTGACATGCGGCAATGCGGCGTCGAAGGCGTTGTCACGGCGCTGCACCACATTACACCGGGCGCAGTCTGGTCTGTGGATGAAATTGCCAAGCGCCAAGCCCAGATCGTAGCGTTCCCCGATGGCAGTCCGTCCGGGCTAAATTGGGACGTCGTGGAAAGCCTTCCTGTTTCTGAAACGATCAAAACAAAGGGACCTGACTACGCCCTGCACATTGCTAACTACATTGAAAGTCTGCGCAATTTGGCGACCTGCGGCATTGAGGTGGTGTGTTACAATTTTATGCCAATCCTCGATTGGACCCGCACGGACCTGCAGCGGCGTATGGACCATGGCGGAACAGCCATGTCATTTGACTTGATCGATTTTGCAGCCTTCGACCTGCATATTTTGAAACGCGAAAGTGCGGTTGCAGACTATAGCGAAACCATAATCAATCAAGCGGCTCATCGGTTTGAGGCACTGTCCAGCGACGGCGTTACGTCCCTCCAAAACAACATTATCGCAGGACTACCGGGTGCAAACGACACGTGGACGCTTGCACAGGTGCGTGAAAACCTTGCTACTTACGCAGACATCGACGCGACACAGCTTTACGCCAATCTGATAGATTTTCTTGCTCAGGTAGCGCCGATTGCGCAAGATTTAGGGATAAGGTTGTGCTGCCATCCCGACGATCCGCCGTTCCCACTGCTTGGCTTACCGCGCATCATGTCCAATCAAGCTGATTATGCACGGCTTATTACTGATGTTGATTTAGACGCGAATGGAATCACGTTTTGTACAGGTTCACTTGGCGTCGACCCATCCTTTGACGGGCCGAAATTCATCAACGATCTTGGGCATCGCATCCATTTCGCACACCTTCGCAATACCACCCGAGAAGAACCAAGTGACGGACTTCGCACAAGCTTTCATGAGGCAGCACATCTAGAGGGCGACACAGACATGGTCTCTGTCATCGCTGCACTTCTAGGCGAAGAAGCAAAACGCCGCGATGTTGGACGGCCAGATCATGTGATCCCAATGCGTCCGGACCATGGGCAGGATATTCTTGATGATCTGTCAAGGAATAGCATGCCGGGATATCCGCTAGCGGGCCGTATGCGTGGCCTCGCCGAATTGCGCGGCGTCATGCGAGGGCTGTTACTTCACTAGTTCCAAGGGGTATATATTAACTTTTTCATCTTAGCGGTGACATCAGAAAAAATTACTTTCGAAGGCTCAAAGTGACTGATGAAAGGCCAATAACCAACCCAAGTTGTTGACGCGTGTGGTCCAAAATGTGGACCCAGCTGTTGGCCGTCAATGTCAGATCTGTATTGTCGTTGATCAATCTGGTGCGAAACAACTCGAAAGTGGTTTAGCCTTGCAACGCCACTAATCTGGACAATCACACAACTTCAGGTGGAATCCCTCCTCACCCTCTTTATGGATTTGCACCACCAGTGATCCAAACTATAAATACCCATGACCTTTGATCAAATCAGAACCTTCCTTTGGGTCGCCCGCCTTGGGGGATTTCGCAAAGCGGCTGAGCGGCTTAATTTGTCGCAACCTGCAGTCTCAACACGTATTGCAAACCTCGAACAGGACCTGCGGGTGCCGTTGTTTGAGCGTGGTCCAGGTGAACTTGTCTTGACAAAACACGGCACGCTTTTGCTGTCTTATGCAGAGCAAATGCTGTTTATTGAGGAAGAGATCAAACAGCGCGTCGCAAATCCGTCAGAGGCCGAAGGTTTATTCCGCGTCGGCGCATCAGAGACCATCGCGCAGGCATGGTTACCCGAGTTTCTAAAGGCCTTTAGCGAACAATATCCACGCGTGAACGTCGACCTGACTGTCGACATTTCCTTAAACCTGCGGTC
>JAPKCP010000029.1 GCA_028822885.1 Yoonia sp.
CGACCTTCGACCCCCACTTGCGCGAGCAAAGCCATCGCGTGGTCGGTTGCAGCACTTTCGCTGATCCCATTGGCCAACTGAGGCAGCACAATATTTTCAAGCGCTGTGAATTCAGGCAATAAATGGTGGAACTGGTAAATAAACCCAACCTCAGAGCGCCGCACCGCTGTACGTTTCCGATCTGACAGCTTTGTCATGTCGGTCCCGTTGATCGTCACCGTACCTGCGTCGGGATTATCGAGCAATCCAGCGATGTGCAAAAGCGTCGATTTACCAGCACCAGAGGGGGCTACAAGCGCGACGACTTCACCCGGTTTCAGGGTTAAGTCAGCGCCTTGCAGCACAGTCACTGCATTGGGTTTGCCGACGTTGTAGGATTTGGTGATCCCAGTGATTTGGAGCACGTCATTCATAACGGAGAGCCTCAACAGGGTTCATGCGGGCTGCACGACGGGCGGGGAAGATCGTGATGATCCAAGATAGCGACAGCGACAGTGTCACTGCGGATATCACATCCTTTAACTGAAGCTCTGCAGGCAATTTGTATATCCCCCGGATCGATGGGTCCCAAACGCCACCGTTCCCAATCGAATTGAAGAAGCCAAATATTTGATCAATATAAAGCGCAAAAAGACAGCCCAAGATCACGCCAAAGATCGTACCTGCCGTCCCAATACCAGCGCCACAGATAAAGAAAATCCGCAAGATTGACCCTTCTGTCAGGCCCATTGTCCGCAAGATGCCGATATCTCGTCCCTTGTTTTTCACAAGCATAATAAGACCAGAGATAATGTTCATTGATGCAATAAGAACAAGGATCGACAGGATCACGAACATCACGTTGTCCTCAACCTCAAGCGCCCGTAGGAACGCCCCAGCGCTGTCGCGCCATGTCCAAACGTAGCCGCCCACACCGATGGTGGCCATCACCTGTGGTAGGTACTTTTCGATCTCGTCAGGGTCCTCGACCATAACCTCAATCTCAGTGGCAACACCGTCCCGGTTGAAGAATAGCTGTGCCTCAGCGATTGGCAGATAAGCGCGGATTTTGTCGATGTCATAGCGGCCAGCCGTGAAAATATAGACAACATCGTAAACATTCACACGCGGTGTCGTGCCCAGCGCAGTGCGTGCGCCGTTGGGAGAGATAATCTTGATCCGGTCCCCGACAGCGACGCCAAGATCTTTGGCTAAGGCTGACCCGATGGCGATACCATCTTCAAAGGCATTGATATCCCCTGATGATTCTTGGGGATTAGCGATACGTGGGATCGTCAGTAAGTTTTCGAAAGAGATGCCGTACACATCAACCGCCGCGTTATTTTCCCCAAAATTACCCATCACCTGGCCACGCACCAAGGGTGCTGTCCGTGTGACACCCGGAATAGTCGCAAGGTCAGCGGCAAGCGTATCGTAGTCTCTGATCAGCTGTGAATAGCGCCCCGACCCTTCAACGACTTCTGACTGGCGGTAAACGGCGACATGCGCGTTTGAGCCAAGGATTGTATCAACAAATTCAGCCCGGAACCCAGACCGCACAGATAACGTCGCAATTAGTGCGAACACAGCAAGCGTCACCCCAATTAGGCTGATCCAGGTCATAATACTGACCCCACCTTCGGCCCGTTTGGCCCTGATGTAGCGCCATGCGATCATCCACTCAAACTTTGCAAATGGGGCGGTTTTACCTGCCATTTTGGGGTCTCCTACTGCTCACTGCGCAAACTGGGGCTTGCGAGCGGTGAGGTCAAGCACGTGTGATAGGTATTGGGGATCAACGCCTAAACTGCGTTTGGCTGCTCTGTCGGAGCCTCCGGCGGGAGTTGTTTTGGCGAAATGAAGGGCCGCCGTCTTACCAATGGTTGCCTTTGGTTTGCAGTGGGGAGAGGTCTTTGCCAGATGCGGCCTCTTTACTTTGCCCCGCCCAGAGGACACCGCGTTTGAGCATTTCATAGGCTGGACCACCCGCAATGACGTTCGCTTGATGACCAAGTGCATTATAGTAGACGCGGCCAAGGCCCCACTGGCGCGTCCAAGCAACCGGCATATCAACCGCTCCGTTTGGCGTGTGATACCAGTCGATGGCGTCAGTGCGCGTCGTTGCAAGAACGTTGTTCGCCGGGTCTACGTGCAGGTAGTATTGCTCAGTTTCGACATCAAAATCAGCTATGCCCGCAACAAGCGGGTCGTCTGAGGTAATATTTACGCGATGTTTGACCCCGTCACCACCCGGATGTGCCACCCAGTTTGCACCCGTCATGAACTGCCACAGCGTATTGCCACGAAACGCATCACACATGCCGCCATGACAGCCCGCGATGCCTGTCCCGTGAGCGACAGCCTCGGAGACGTTTGTGGCGGCGTCGCGGCTGAGTTCGCTCATGGTCCAGACCGGGATAATCAGATCGTAGGTTTTGAGTTTGTCCGCATCGTCGAAGCATGCAAGTGTGTCTGTGACGTCGGGCGTGCCGCCTGCATCCACGATCATCTTGCGGAAAATCTCAGCCACTTTGTCGGGCTGATGGCCGTCCCAGCCACCCCAAGTGATCAGTGTTTTCATGGTCTTGTCTCTCCCATCAGGCGTGGTGTTTGAAGTGAGCTTGGTTGTGGCCGTTGTATCGGTGGATCATGCCGTGCGGGATGTGATGTGGCGCGTGGGCGGCGTCTGAATAGGGATCTCATGAGGCTGAGAAATGTTGCAACGATTGCCCAACCGCCAAGGAAACCTGCCCCGGCTGTAACGGCACCAGCCGCAGTGACCGGAATAGCCGGTTGGAAATCAGCCCATGTGTTTTGTAAGGTTTGCGTATCAGTGAGACGGTGGATCAGCATGACCCGTTCCATCGCCGAAGCCTCGCGCAGATCGGTGAGTGTCGTGCTCAAGACCGTGTGTCGCGCGAATGTCTGGTGCATGTCCGCTTGCCGCGCCACCAGAAATTCAGTCCCGGTGAGCTGATCAAGTGCTTGCGTTCGGGTCAGACTTGCAGCCAAAGCAGAGCGATCAAAATCGGCCACAACCTGCCCTAGAGCATCAACCTGTCCGGCTAGCCGCTGTGTATATTGCTGCGCAAATTCTGGATATTGCGAAAGGCTGCCGCCGCCCACAAAGGCACCAGCAAGACAAAGCGCCTTGGCGATTGGGTGTGTCATGGTCCTGCTCAACTTCGCTATGTTTTAACGAAGCTTAACAGGACCAGAGATTCGCGCAAAAGATTAAAGTGCAGCGTAGATTGCCGTGATTTTGGCAATAGCATCTGCCGCTGGCATTTCTTCGCTTTCGCCAGTGCGCCGCGATGTGACTTCGACAACGCCATTCTTGATGCCGCGCGGCCCAATGGTGATCCGCCAAGGCAAACCAATCATGTCCATCGTGCCGAACTTGGCCCCTGCCCGTTCATCCCGGTCATCGTAAAGCGGGTCGAGGCCGGCTGCGATAAACTGTTTGTACAGATCTTCGCTTGCTGCATCACAAGCTTCATCGCCTGCACGCATGTTCAAAATGCCAACGTGGAAAGGTGTGACACCTTCGGGCCAGATGATGCCTTTATCGTCGTGGGATGCTTCGATAATCGCGCCCAACAGACGTGATACACCAATCCCATGCGACCCCATGTGCACGTTGACCTTACCACCTTCGCCGTTGTCGACGGCAGCGTTGAGGGCCTCGGAATACTTCGTGCCAAAGTAGAAGATTTGGCCGACCTCGATCCCGCGTGCCGTTTTGCGACGTTCCTCTGGAAGCGCGTTAAACAAAGCCTCATCGTGCGTTTCATCCGTGCGCGCATATTTTGTCGTGAATTCTTCCATCACCGCCGCGCAGGCAGCTTTGTCGTCAAAATCAATCTCACGGTCGCCGAATGTCAGGTCTGTAACGGCGCTATCGTAGAACACTTCGCTTTCGCCCGTTTCGGCCAGCACAAGGAATTCGTGCGTGTCTTCACCGCCAATTGGACCTGAATCCGCCCGCATTGGGATCGCTTTGAGGCCCATGCGCTCATAGGTCCGCAAGTACGACACAAGATGGCGATTATAGGCGTGCATCGCATCTTCTTTGGTCAAATCGAAGTTATAACCGTCCTTCATGTAGAATTCGCGGCCACGCATCACACCAAACCGGGGGCGAACTTCGTCACGGAATTTCCACTGGATTTGGTACATCGTCAGCGGTAGATCTTTGTAGGACGTCACATGTGCACGGAAAATGTCAGTGATCAGTTCTTCCGCTGTCGGCGTGAACAACATATCGCGCCCGCTCCGGTCTTTGATCCGCAACATTTCGTCGCCATATGCATCATAACGCCCGCTTTCACGCCACAGGTCGGCCGATTGGATCGTTGGCATCAGCATCGCGTGGTGACCAGCTTTTGCCTGCTCCTCGTGAACGATGTTTTCGATCTTCTTCAAAACCTTATAGCCCAAAGGCAGCCACGAATAGATGCCTGCTGAGGCTTGCTTGATCATCCCCGCTTGCAACATATAGCGGTGCGACACGATCTGCGCCTCGCGCGGTGTTTCTTTGAGGACGGGCAAGAAATAGCGGCTCATACGCATTGGGGCGGCCTTTATCAGGGGGTATGTTTCAGCGCGTATGTTTAGGGGTCCAAATGGTGCGTGGCAAGGTCGCGCAACGTATCAACGCCGCTTTTGGATCAAAGATTTCAAGGCTCTGACTTTGCTGTCAGATCAGTGAACCAATCCCGCCAGCCCCCCGTAACTCTAATCACATGCACCAACGCATTAAGAAAAAACTTAGGGAAAATCTAATGAAAGCCATCAAAACAACCGCACTGGCCGCAGCTGCCGCACTGACATTGTTTGCAGGCGCTGCCACAGCAAACACAATTGTCGATATCGCAGCAGGCGACGACCGGTTCTCAACACTCGTGGCTGCAGTAACAGCCGCGGGCCTTGTTGAAACGCTGTCCGGCCCAGGTCCATTCACGGTTTACGCCCCATTGAATGACGCATTTGACGCTTTGCCAGCGGGCACAGTCGCCACATTGCTTGAGCCTGAGAATAAGGGCCAGTTAACTGATATCTTGCTGTACCACGTCGACGACCGGCAACTGAATGCTGCAAACTTTGCCGCCGGGTCAAACTATTACAAACCCGTTCTCGCGTCGCAGCGTCTGTGCATCACAAGCAACAACGGCGTTACAATCGCTGATGGCACAGGCGAGATCGCGACGGTTGTCGTGGCTGATATCCAAGCCAGCAATGGCGTGATCCACGTCATCGATAAAGTCCTGCTGCCGGGCACACGCCCCGCTTGCCACTAAACTAACAAAGGTCCCCGACAGTCAAAGATTGCTATTGGGGGCCATATACTTTGTGCGTCATGCCCATAAACATAAACTCAGAATGCCCACCTACACCGTCCCGACTTGCGCTTATTGGCCCCTTGGACCATCAGTACAGGAACCAAAGAGGGACAGCACATGGCGCTGAGCGTGCAACAGCAAACGACTTATTGGGGCATCGCGACAGCAGTGCTTTGCCTCGTGCTTTGGTTTCTGGGTGATGTGATCATGCCATTCATTCTTGGCGGAGCGATCGCGTATTGCCTTGATCCGGTTGCTGACAAGTTAGAACGTTTGGGCCTAAGTCGCGTAATCTCAGTCACATTGATTACCCTTGCCGCATTTCTGATATTTATCCTGTTAGTCCTCTTGGTCATTCCGACGCTGGTCACACAGATCACCGGATTGATCGAAGCTGCACCGGGCGCACCTGCCCAGTTGCGCGAATTTCTTGCCACCAATTTCCCAGCGCTTTTGGACGAAGAAAGCACTATATATAAGCAACTAATCAAGATCGGTGAGACAATTCAATCCAAGGGCGGAGAGCTTGTCGGGGGCTTACTATCTTCGGCTGCTGGCCTGATTAACATCCTTGTTTTATTGGTGATTGTTCCAGTTGTTGCATTTTACTTGCTTCTGGACTGGGACAATATGGTTGCGCGTATCGACGAAATGATACCGCTGGATCATGCAGATACGCTGCGCCATCTTGGCCGCGAAATCGACAGCACATTGGCCTCCTTTATCCGCGGACAAGGGACAGTTTGCTTGATCATGGGCACGTTTTACGCTGTTGGTTTGATGGCAGTTGGCCTGAACTTTGGGCTGGTTGTGGGATCATTCGCGGGTTTGATTACGTTTATTCCATACGTCGGCGCGCTTGTCGGTGGTGCTTTGGCCATTGGATTGGCCATCTTCCAGTTCTGGGGCGAATGGACTTCGCTCTTGGCCGTCGCCGCGATCTTTGCCATCGGGCAATTCCTTGAGGGCAATATCATAACGCCGCGTTTGGTTGGTCAATCTATCGGACTACACCCTGTTTGGCTGATCTTTTCCTTGTCAGTTTTTGGGGCCTTATTTGGGTTTGTTGGCATGTTGGTGGCCGTTCCTGTGGCCGCTATGATTGGTGTGCTGATCCGCTTTGGCCTTGGTAAATATAAACAAAGCCTGCTTTATCGCGGTAAGTCAGGCACGTAGGTGGCAGAACAGCTTACATTTGAACTGCCTGCAGGTGTAGCGCTAACCGCAGGGGATTTCTTTGTCTCTGCGGCAAATGCCGCGGCCTATGTGCTTGTCACCCATGTCGATAGCTGGCCAGAACGCAAACTCGTGCTGTCTGGCCCAGAAGGGTCTGGGAAAAGTCACCTTGCCCGTGTGTTTGCCGCCAACGAAGGTGCTTTGATCATTCCTGCCAAGACGCTGACCGGTGATATGACCCGTCCTAAAAAACCTGTCGTGATTGAAGATATCGAAAATCTAACCCCATCAGGTGAAACAGCGATGTTCCATCTGCACAACCATATGCGCGAAGTCGGATTACCGTTATTGATTACCGCCCGTAGCACCCCGTCGCGCTGGAACATCGCATTACCGGACCTTGCGAGCCGGATGCAGGCGACGACGCCCACAGTGATTGGCGATCCTGACGATGACTTGCTAACCGCGATTATCATGAAGTTATTTGCAGACCGCCAAATCATGCCATCACCAAAACTACCGTCCTTTTTGGCACTTCGCATCGAGCGATCATTCAAGGCTGCTTCTGAAATCGTGGCCGCGATGGACAAGGCTGCACTGACGCTAAAGCGTGATGTAAACGAAAATCTAGCTGGACAAATCCTCACACAATTTGAGGCTGAGGTCTGAGCTTGCGAATTGCCCTCTTCGCCGTCATAAAAATGAGGCTTTCCTTGGTTAGGTGGGGTCCATGATATACGCAGATTTTCTCGAAGGCCCTACGCCAGAGCCGCAATCACTCGACCTTGATATGACGAGCGATGCGCGGTTTGTGAACCGCGAATTGAGCTGGCTAGGCTTTAACAATCGCGTGTTGGAAGAGGCTGAAAACCCGCGCGTGCCACTGTTGGAGCGCTTACGGTTCTTGTCAATTTCAGCAACCAACCTTGATGAATTCTATACAGTTCGTGTCGCCGGGCTGCGTGAATTGGCCCTTGCTGGCAACATCACGCCCGGCCTTGATGGCCGCACCCCAGCTGAGCAATTGGTTTTGATCGACAGCGAAGCCCGCGCGCTGATGCAGCGCCAACAGACCGTTGTTCTTGCACTGGTCGCCGAAATGGCAACGCAGGGCATGTACCTGCTGACACGAAAAACGATTGAGGACAGTGACAAAGCCTTCCTGAGCGAGCTGTTCTTGGAACAAGTGTTCCCAGTCTTATCGCCCCTTGCCGTTGATCCAGCACATCCATTCCCGTTCTTACCCAACGAAGGCTACGCGCTTGCCCTTGATCTTGAACGGATCAGCGACAAACGGCCTTTGCGGGCTTTGCTGCCTGTGCCTGCCCAGATCGACCGCTTCATTTCACTACCTTCAGACACGGGACATCGGTTCTTACCGCTTGAAGAACTGCTTTTGATGCACGTCGGGCAACTTTTTCCGGGTTATAAGCTTAAGGGCCATGGGGCGTTCCGTGTGTTACGCGATAGCGACCTTGAAGTCGAAGACGAAGCCGAAGATCTCGTGCGCGAATTTGAAACAGCGCTGAAACGCCGTCGGCGTGGCGAAGTTGTCCGGCTGAAAATGGCTGCCCGCGCACCCGACGAACTTAAGTCTTTTATCATGTCAGAGATGCACCTGACTCCTGCTGAATTAGTTGAGGTTCATGGCTTGATCGGAATCGCCGACCTCAAGGAATTGGTAACTGACGACCGTCCTGACCTGCTTTGGCCCACATTCACGCCGCGCGTTCCTGAACGTGTGCAAGACCACGATGGAGATATGTTCGCAGCAATTCGCCAGAA
This sequence comes from Yoonia sp., assembly GCA_028822885.1. Classification (GTDB taxonomy): domain Bacteria; phylum Pseudomonadota; class Alphaproteobacteria; order Rhodobacterales; family Rhodobacteraceae; genus Yoonia. Next base: position 8,283 of record JAPKCP010000029.1, read on the forward strand.
GGACATGCTGCTACACCACCCTTACGAAACCTTCGACATGGTCGTTCGCTTTCTGCGCCAAGCCGCCCGCGACCCTAATGTTGTCGCGATCAAGCAGACACTTTATCGCACCTCGCGAAAATCTCCAATTGTTGAAGCGTTGTGCGAAGCCGCTGAAGACGGTAAATCAGTCACGGCCTTAGTAGAACTCAAAGCCCGCTTTGATGAGGCTGCAAACATTCGCCAGTCTCGCCGCCTTGAACGCGCTGGCGCGCATGTCGTGTATGGTTTCCTGAACTATAAAACCCATGCAAAGATCAGCACGGTTGTTCGCCGCGAAGGTAGCAAACTGGTCACGTATACGCACTTTGGCACGGGCAACTACCATCCAATCACCGCACGCGTTTACACCGATCTAAGCCTTTTTACTTGCGACACAAAGCTGGGGCGAGACGCAACAAAAGTATTCAACTATCTCTCGGGATACGCACCACCTGACGGCCTTGAGAACCTCAAGATTTCTCCAATTGACCTCAAACAAACCCTGCTCAACCGGATCAAAGGCGAGATCAATAACGTCAAAGACGGAAAACCCGGTGTGATCTGGGCGAAGATGAATTCACTAATCGAACGCGATGTCATTGATGCGCTTTATCAAGCGTCACAGGCTGGCGTGAAAATTGACCTTGTGATCCGTGGTATTTGTGGCCTGCGGCCCGGCGTGACTGGCTTGTCTGAGAACATCCGCGTGAAGTCTATCGTGGGTCGATTCTTAGAACATTCGCGCATCGTCTGCTTTGGGAATGGGCATAACCTGCCATCCAAAAAAGCCGCCGTGTTTATCTCATCCGCCGATTGGATGAGCCGCAATTTGAACCGTCGCGTAGAAACCTTGGTTGAGATTAAGAACAATACGGTGAAAGCCCAGATCGTAAGCCAGATTATGGCCGCGAACTTGCACGACGTCGCCCAAAGCTGGGTCATGGGGCCAAGCGGTGACTTTACCCGCGCGGTTGTGCCTGAGGGTGAGTTCGCCTTCAATTGCCACCGTTTCTTCATGGAAAATCCGTCACTGTCTGGGCGCGGATCAGCTGGTGCGTCAGATGTGCCGCAACTAACGCACACAGAAGAAGACCCGTCCTAAGGCATTGTGACAATTGACACGCCACATTGCCCTACTACAAGGTCAACGCAAGACCGACGGGGGACGACATGCAAAACTCTGGCACCAGTAAAGAAGACACGATCGACTGGGGTGGCTTCGGCAGACCTTTGTTTGAAGATGCCGCTGCAATGGGCCTTGGCCGCGTTGGTGTGATTGACGTTGGTTCAAACTCTGTTCGAATGGTGGTGTTTGACGGCGCTGCCCGCTCACCTGCATATTTTTACAACGAAAAAATCATGTGTGCCTTGGGTGCGGGCCTGTCAGAAACAGGACGTCTGAACCCACTGGGACGCGTGCGCGCCTTGTCTGCAATTCGCCGATTTGCGGCCCTCGCCAAAGGTATGGGCATTACACCTCTTACAGCCGTGGCCACAGCAGCCGTGCGCGAAGCATCTGATGGCCGTGAATTCCGCGAAGACGTTGAGCGTGAAACAGGTATCAAAATCTGGATTATCGACGGCAAAGAAGAAGCCCGACTTTCCGCCCAAGGCGTTTTACTCGGCTGGCCCGGCTCATACGGGTTGGTTTGCGATATTGGCGGATCGTCCTTGGAACTTGCCGATCTGGCAGAAGGGCGCGTTGGTCGGCGTGTATCATCCCCGCTTGGTCCCTTGAAGTTGCGCGAAATCAAGGGCGGCAAGAAAGCAATCAAAGCCTACGTCAAAGACGTTGTGGCAGGTCTGCACGACGACATGGGCAACGCTGAGGCCATGCGTCTATTTCTTGTTGGTGGATCGTGGCGCGCAATCGCCCGAATTGATATGGAACGGCGCGGGCACCCACTGACCGTGCTCCATGAATACCGCATGACATCTCACCAAGTATCCAAAACAGCTGAATATATCGAAAAATCAGACCTGCAAGAATTACGGAGCCGCTGCCATATTTCTGATAGCCGCATGTCGCTCGTGCCGATCGCCGTGGTCGTACTTAAGGCGTTGCTGCGTAAATTTAAACCCAAAGACATCGCTGTGTCATCCTACGGAATCCGCGAAGGCATGCTGTATGAGCAAATGCCGCGTGAACTGCGTGAACGCGATCCCCTGATTGAGGCTTGCCGCTTTGCAGAACGCAAAGACGCACGTCTTCCGGGGTTTGGTCGCATATTATATGACTTCGTCAAACCCTTGTTTCCAAGGGCAAACTGGCAACGCAAACGGATCATCAAAGCTGCGTGCCTGCTGCATGATGTCAGCTGGCGCGCCCATCCCGACTACCGCGCAGAAGTCACATTCGACAACGCAACACGCGCCAATCTTGGCGGCCTAAAACACTATGAACGGGTGCTGATGGGCCTCGCCCTGATGTATCGCTACACATCCAAACCCGACAGTAGACGCTTTGATGACTTGATCGCCATGCTCGACGAAAAGCAAATCAAAGAGGCTGAAATCCTCGGTCGCGCGATGCGTTTGGGTGCCATGCTTTGGGTCAATGCGGAACACAACCCCGGCACACTAAAGTGGAATCCCAAGACTGGCTTACTTGAATTGCGCCTGACCAAAGACGCCGGACCGCTGTTCGGTGAAGTCGCAGAGGCTCGGTTTAATGCACTTGCAACTGCCCTTAATGGAACCGGCAAGGTTAAGTTCGCAAAGTAGCACTTTCCCCTTCATTTCGCCAAAACAACTCCCGCCGGAGGCTCCGACAGATCGGCCGCGCCTATAGCTCAATATCATGTGCACCCTCAGGTCGAAAATCCGGTGCATTTTCGCGACGACGCATGATAATATCACCGTTGGGTAAAAAGATAGGCGCCTCATAATGGGCCAAATCGTCTACCTGATCCATAAGATCGGCGAACGCGGGCCCCATCTCTTGGGTAAAAAGCTGCAAGCGCGGGCCAAAGTCTTCGGCAAAGTTTTGCAGCTCATCAATTGCAGGTGCCATCTCTGACAACAGCCCCCGAAGCAACAGTTTAGCCCCCTCTTCCATCAAATCACGCCCCTGCTCAGGTTCGGGTGCTGTAGTCTGTGCAAGCGCAGGAGTTGTAATCAGTGAAAGGGCGAAGACGACATTAAGGATATGTTTCATGCTCCCTATATAGGTGCGCCTACTGCATTTCACAAATCAGATGGTGATATCCAACGAAACTGGGAAGTGATCTGAGGCCAGCAAAAGCGCCTCTCTGAGCGGTAAATTATCATAGCAAGCGGGCTGATCAAACGGGTGCCATATTTGCCAAAAGGGCTGCATTTTGCGGATGCCCGGCGACACCATAACGTAGTCCAACAATGCGTTCAGATAGGTTCCATTACGTTGTTTAAACCGCGACGTTGCTGGTGCAGCACCGATACGACGTCCAAGGACAAGGGCCGCATGCGGGTCATGCAACGGCGTTGCATCCTGCTCACCCAGAACGATCTCAACACCTGACCGCCCAAAGAGCTTTTCAAATTCATCCAGTCCCGGACCGTCGTTGAAATCCCCCAAGACGATCAGGTCTTCGTTAGCTTTCAAGTGTTGGTTCACACGCTGCCGCAACCAAATGCATTGCGCCAATTGCTTGCGTCTGTTTTGGATCGAAATCCTTGTCGCCTCTGCGTCGTTACTGGCACCGTGCGGTGCTTTTGATTTGGCGTGCACACCAATCAAACGCAACGCCGTTTCGCCAACCCTCACGGCAACTTCCAGTGGCGGTTTTGACCACCTGACCACGTCAAGGTCCGCGTCAGAATCAAGGTCAATTCGCAGTTCAGCATCAAAACGCGGTGCTGGGCTGCTATCATCAAGTTCGCCGATGGGGTCATGCGCAGCCGTGATGACATCTGGGTCATACAGAAACGAAATCTCTTGCTGCGTGTCATTGGCAAAGCCCATCACAACTGCCCGTGCCCGCAGATTAAAATGTTTCGCAAAGGTTTCAAGCGCCGTGACTCCGCTGCGGCGGCGATTACTATCTGGTGCCTCAATTATCATGATGCCATCTGCATCAAGCGCTTGAAATACTTGCCCAAGTGCTGCCGTTTGCTGCGCGCGCGTCACGTTCCAGCGAGATGACCACCTGTCATTGTTGTGCAAACTACCGTCATCGTCAAATAGCGTATTGAACCATTCGACATTGTAAGTCGCGATGCGTATTTTTTTCGTCACGCCGACGTAAAATCATCTTGCGAAGATCGCGTCGCGTTAATCTGTTCCCAAGCTTTGTTCACAGAAATCAGCTTGGCCTCTGCCAATTTCACCGCCTCTTCTGGCACACCGCGTGCGCGAAGTTGGTCAGGGTGCGTGTCTTGGACCAATTTCCGCCACGCTTTGCGCACGTCCTTCACATCAGCCGCTGCGTCCACCCCAAGAACATCATAAGGGTCACGATCGGCATCTGGTACAAACTGTGCCCTAATCCGGGTAAAGCGTTGATGATCAAAGCCAAAAATACCAGCAACTTCTTCAAGAAAGATGTTTTCGCTTGGGTGATATTCACCATCTGCCAATGCGATGTGGAACAGGCCTTCCATCAGATCACATAGTGGCGCGTCATCGTCGGCATACATCGCTTTGATGCGCCGTGCGTAGTCGTCAAAGCCAGCAATGTCCTGCCGTGCAAGGTTGAACACCCTTGCTGCTTGCGGCTCATCCTCGGCGGCAATGTGGAACACTTCGCGAAAGGCCGTCACTTCATCACGGGTCACATGACCGTCGGCCTTGGCCATCTTTGCGCCAAGCGCGATCACCGCAATCGTAAAACCGACTGATTTGTCAGGTGATGTCCGCAGCCGTTCAAAAACGACCAAAAGCCCCTCACCAGAGGCGAGAGCAGCAAGGGCGTTAGCGATGCGGGACCAAATCGACATACTGCAACTTAACTGGTTCAACCCCAGATGTCAGAGGTGTTTTTGCACAATTATGAGATCAAGCGTTTCGCCCCATTTGATCCCTGCCCCGGGCAGCTGCCCGACTTTGGCAAAACCCATAGCCGTATGGAATGCCAAGGCGGCGGGATTATTACCGCTGATCGCTCCGATAATTTGCGACTTTCCGTTGTCCCGCGCCAATTGACAGATGCCTTCAAGTAAAGCACGACCTGCCCCCTGCCCTTTTGCTTGATCTGTGAGGGCGATGGAATATTCTGCCACATGCGCATAGCCTGGACCTGACCGAAACGGAAAATAGCGGGCATAGCCACAAACAGTGCCATCTATTTCAAGAACCAGACATGGATTCGGTGGTGAAATGTCCGAAATGACCTGCGCTTGAGATTTCAGCACAGTTGTGAAGGTCGCCGTTGTGTTCGCAATGACGTTGTTCATGATCGCCGCCACTGCCGGCGCGTCAAGCGCGACAGCACGGCGAACGATCATAACGCGCGGGGTCCATTTGGCGTATCAAATCGCGCTTGGAATCCCTGATTTCCCGTGTGGAATGTCACGATATCGCTATCAAGATCGACGTTTTCACGCAGCCAATCAGCTTGCGGGTGCCAGACCTCCCACGCAATCAATCGAACACCACAATCAGGCAACGAACCCGATGGCGGCACGATGCCCTCGCCCCACTTTAACAAAGACGGAAATCCCCCCTGCATGGGAAGTGACCCATCGTCAGGAACAGTCAGCTGCCAGTTTAGATTATCGCGCGTCAAAGACACCGGCGGCCCGGTAATCGCTTGATCTTTTCCAACGTCATCACTGCGACAAATCCAATTTGCAAGGCGTGGTGGCCCTGCGAAATTGTCTAAATCGAACCAAGTCGGCCTGCTCATGGCTGGCGCAGCGGGGTCTTTGGCAATCACTTCAAGGTACAGATCCCCAAGCCCCAAAAGTCGGTTATATGTCCCGAAATGAGCGTGTTTCCCACCCGGCAAAAGCGACACGCCCAGTTGATCCTCAACCCACGCCACGCCGTCTGCCAGATTTGTGCAGCCAATCGCGATATGATCAAATTGAAACGCCATTTAGACTCGTGTGTCCCGGATAATCTTCAGGATATCTTCTGCGGCCTTCGGGATATTTGTACCCGGCCCAAAGATCGCTTTGACCCCGCTGTCATAAAGGAACTGATAATCTTGTTGCGGGATCACACCGCCACAAATGACAATAATGTCGCCTGCCCCAGCTTCTTTCAAGGCTGCAACCAGCTTTGGTGCGAGGGTTTTATGCCCTGCCGCTTGGCTCGAAATTCCGATGACATGCACGTCGTTGTCGATGGCATCCTGTGCAGCTTCAGCTGGCGTCTGGAACAATGGCCCAACGTCGACGTCAAAGCCAATGTCAGCGAACGCTGTCGCGATCACCTTTGCCCCACGGTCGTGCCCGTCTTGACCCATTTTGACGACAAGCATGCGGGGGCGACGGCCTTCTTCCTCGGCGAAATCCTCAACCGATTTCTGGATCGCGGCAAACCCTGCGTCACCCTCATACGCAGCCCCGTAAACCCCAGCGAGCGTTTTGACTTCGGCGCGGTGGCGACCAAAAACCTTTTCCATCGCCATGCTGATTTCGCCAACTGTGGCACGCGCACGTGACGCTGTGACAGCGGCCTCGAGCAGGTTGCCACCCTCATGCGCGCGAAGAGTCAATTCAGCTAAAGCGGCATCGCAAGCGCCCTGATCACGCCCAGCTTTGGTGCTGTTAATCCGAGCAATTTGCGCCTCGCGGACCGTAACGTTGTCGATGTCACGGATATCAATCGGGTCTTCGTTGTCTTTGCGATACTTGTTGACGCCTACAATGACTTCGGTGCCCCGGTCGATTTGCGCTTGGCGTTTGGCGGCTGTTTCTTCGATGCGCAGCTTGGGCATGCCAGAGGCGACAGCCTTCGTCATGCCGCCCATTTCTTCAACTTCTTCGATAATTTTCCACGCTTGTTCGGCCAGTTCATGCGTCAGGCTTTCAACGTAATAGGACCCAGCCAATGGGTCGACGACATTGGTCACACCAGTTTCTTCTTGCAAGATCAACTGTGTATTCCGTGCAATCCGGCTTGAAAAATCTGTTGGCAAAGCAATGGCTTCGTCCAATGCGTTGGTGTGCAACGATTGCGTCCCACCAAGGACGGCTGACATCGCCTCATAGGCGGTGCGGATCACATTGTTGTAAGGATCTTGTTCTTGCAACGACACACCAGATGTCTGGCAGTGCGTGCGCAGCATGGACGACTTTTCGTTTTTCGGCTCAAATTCGGCCATGACGCGCGACCAAAGCAAGCGTGCGGCACGCAACTTTGCGGCCTCCATGAAAAAGTTCATACCGATCGCGAAAAAGAACGACAGGCGCGGCGCGAATTTATCGACGTCCATGCCCGCTGCAATTGCCGTGCGTACATATTCGCGGCCATCCGCGATTGTGAAGGCAAGCTCTTGGACCAAGTTCGCCCCAGCCTCTTGCATATGATAACCAGAGATGGAGATGGAGTTGAACTTCGGCATCTCATTTGCCGTGTATTCAATGATGTCCGCGATGATCCGCATCGACGGCTCTGGTGGATAAACGTAGGTATTGCGGACCATGAATTCTTTGAGAATATCGTTCTGAATCGTCCCAGCCAGTAGGGATTTATCGTGTCCTTGCTCTTCGCCCGTCACAATAAAGTTGGCGAGAATTGGAATGACAGCACCGTTCATCGTCATGGAAACACTGACTTTATCCAGTGGGATGCCGTCGAACAGAATTTTCATATCCTCGACACTGTCGATGGCCACACCAGCCTTGCCGACATCACCTTCCACACGTTCGTGGTCGCTGTCATAGCCGCGGTGCGTCGCAAGATCAAAGGCGACAGACACACCTTGCTGACCAGCCTCAAGCGCTTTGCG
>JAPKCP010000030.1 GCA_028822885.1 Yoonia sp.
GCTGTTTGAGCGGTGCCCCGGTGCCCTTGTGATCACACAATTTATGGCTGTGATCACAAGCGTAAAAAATTAACGACCCGCGACACTTATTCACGGTTTGTTTGGAAGCCTCTGCGTGACTCTCCCCACGGATTCTTGCTAGAAGGCCCCAAAGCCAATGCGCATTCGCCTGCGCAAGCCACAAAAGGGAACAGCCATGGCCGATGTGAACCGGGGTAATCGCCCTCTGTCGCCGCACTTGACGATTTATCGTCCGCAACTGACTTCGATGACGTCAATTTTTGTGCGCTTGACGGGTAACGCGGTGATTATCGCTGCATTAATGATTGTATGGTGGTTTGTCGCTGCTGCTGCGGGGCCAGAGTCCTTTGCGACTGCAAACGGTTTCTTAACCAGTTGGTTTGGTGATTTGGTTCTGTTCTTGTCTACATGGGCGATCTGGTATCACACGCTTGGTGGTGTTCGGCACCTCATCTGGGACATGGGTCATGGCCTTGATGTCGAAAAGTCTGAAGCCATGGGCATCATCATGATCATTGGGTCCGTCCTGCTGACCATCTTTTGCGTCATTGTTCTGTAAGGAGATCTGATATGTCTTTTGTAACTGATCGTAAGCGCGTTGTTGGTATGGGCTCTGCCCGCTCTGGCACAGATCACCACTGGAAAATGATGGTCTCGTCCGTGGCCCTTCTGATTTTGATCCCGCTGTTTATCTTCACTTTTGGTGCGGTACTTGGGTCCTCTTATGAAGAGGTCATCGCGTATTATGGCCGCCCTGTGCCTGCCACGATCGCAGCCTTGACCATCGTTGTCAGCTTTTTTCACTTTCGCAAAGGTGTGCAGACGCTGATTGAGGACTATGTACATGGTATCATGCGCAAGGTTCTCATCATTGCGATGATCTGTCTTTCTTATGGTGCCGCTGCACTTGGCGTCATCGCCGTGCTGCGCCTTGCCCTTTAATTTCGCCCTCGACCAAATCATCGGAGATTTTTGATGGCTGCTTATGAATATGAAACCCACTATTATGATGCGATTGTGGTTGGCGCTGGTGGCGCTGGTCTGCGCGCAACGCTGGGTCTCGCTGAACAAGGTCTGAAAACGGCCTGTATTTCCAAAGTCTTCCCAACGCGGTCGCATACTGTTGCGGCGCAGGGTGGCATTGCGGCATCCCTTGGCAATATGGGCCCTGATAGCTGGCAGTGGCACATGTATGACACTGTTAAGGGCTCTGACTGGCTTGGTGATACCGACGCGATGGAATACCTCGCGCGGGAAGCCCCAAAGGCGGTTTATGAACTGGAACACTACGGCGTCCCATTCTCCCGTACTGAAAAGGGCGAAATTTATCAGCGTCCGTTTGGTGGCCATACAACAGAATTTGGTGAAGGCCCGCCTGTGCAACGGACCTGCGCCGCTGCTGACCGAACTGGTCACGCGATTTTGCACACGCTCTATGGGCAGTCTTTGAAGCAACAAGCGGAATTCTACATCGAATACTTCGCCATGGACTTGATCATGTCCGAAGATGGCGTTTGTCAGGGTGTTGTCGCTTGGAAGCTTGACGACGGCACGATGCATATCTTCAACGCAAAGACGGTCGTTCTGGCGACTGGCGGTTATGGCCGCGCGTACTTCTCAGCGACATCTGCTCACACCTGCACAGGTGACGGCGGCGGTATGGTCGCTCGTCAGGGTTTGCCATTGCAAGATATGGAGTTCGTTCAATTCCACCCGACTGGGATTTACGGCGCTGGCTGTTTGATAACTGAAGGCGCACGTGGTGAGGGTGGTTATCTGACCAACTCCGAGGGTGAGCGTTTCATGGAGCGTTACGCGCCGACCTACAAAGATCTTGCATCGCGTGATGTTGTATCGCGCTGTATGACGATGGAAATTCGTGAAGGACGCGGTGTTGGCGCTGATGGCGATCACATTCACCTGAACTTGAATCATCTGCCAAAAGAGACGCTTGACCTTCGTTTGCCGGGGATTTCTGAAAGTGCCCGCATCTTTGCTGGTGTGGACCTAACAAAAGAGCCGATCCCTGTTCTGCCGACTGTCCACTACAACATGGGCGGCATTCCAACGAACTATATGGGTGAGGTCCTGAACCCGACCAAAGATAACCCGAACGCGATTGTGCCGGGTCTGATGGCCGTAGGCGAAGCAGGTTGTGCATCCGTGCACGGTGCGAACCGTCTTGGCTCCAACTCCCTGATCGATCTTGTGGTCTTTGGCCGCGCAGCTGCGATTAAGGCTGGTGAAGTTGTCGATCGCAAGGCACCGAATCCAACACTCAATCAGGCGTCTGTTGATTATGCATTTGACCGGTTTGATGGCCTGCGTCACGCAGACGGTCAGGCAGGTACGGCTGAGCTGCGGCTTGAGATGCAAAAGGCGATGCAGCAGGACGCGGCTGTGTTCCGGACTGACAAGACCCTCGCAGAGGGCGTGAAAGTCATGGAAGGTATTGCGGGCAAGATGGATGACATCAAGGTCACCGACCGCAGCCTTGTGTGGAACAGTGACTTGATGGAAACGCTTGAGCTGACGAACTTGATGCCAAACGCCTTAGCAACGATTGTTGCGGCTGAAGCCCGTAAGGAAAGCCGCGGGGCACACGCCCACGAGGATTATCCTGATCGTGATGATAAGAACTGGCGTGTTCACTCACTTGCTGTCGTTGATGGCTCGAAGACGACGTTGTCCTCGCGGCCTGTGCATCTTGATCCGCTGACGACCGAAAAAGAAGGTGGGATTGATCTTAAGAAAATCGCACCAAAAGCACGGGTCTACTAAGATGCTTGCTGCTGTTCAGATCAACATGGCCCGGAGCGTTTAGAACGTGATGGGCCAGCCGTTGAGCAGTAAAATCGTCCCTACATTTGGCAGTTTCACGCCAAGTGTACGGCATTTGCAGCTGATCGGTAACGTTGACCTATCGCGCCTGCATCGGGTGACTGGGTGGCGATGCAAGGCAGTGAAAATTAATGCTGAAGGGTCTGGGGCGCTTGCCGCACATGCCAACGCGGTCGCCTTTAAGAATGCCCGTAACGGGCACTTTCGAACGGCAGGGGATAAGTTGCAATGATGAGATTTGCTTTGATTGGTTTCGCCCTGCTCGCAGCCTGCGATTTGCCACCGCCTGACCCGTCCCGCGTGGCGGATATATGCGAAGAACGGGCCCGTGCGGCTCAGGGCCCGACGGGACAAATTACCGTCGGGTCAAGCAGTAGCTCTGGCGGATTTGCTAGTGCAAGCGTCGGGATTTCGTCTGATTTCCTGCGCGGCGAAGACCCGGTTCGGGTTTATGAAAAATGTGTATTTCAGCGCACAGGCGCGCTGCCAATTCGGCCGCCTGTACTGCGCAATTGATATGAGACTGGGTTAGTCCCGGTAAGGAGAGCACGATATGGTACAACTGACACTCCCTAAAAACAGCCGCATGGTCACGGGCAAAACTTGGCCGAAACCTGACGGTGCTACGAACCTGCGGAAAGTCCAAATTTATCGCTGGAATGAAGAGGATGGAAAAAATCCGTCATTGGATACGTACTTTGTGGATATGGATACCTGCGGCCCGATGGTTCTGGACGCGCTGGTCAAAATTAAGAATGAAATTGATCCAACCCTGACATTCCGCCGGTCCTGCCGCGAAGGCATTTGTGGATCTTGTGCGATGAACATTGATGGGATCAACACGCTGGCCTGTATCTATGGCCTTGACGAGGTTGATGGCGACGTGAAGATTTACCCTCTTCCCCACCTGCCAGTTATCAAGGATTTGATCCCTGATCTGACGCACTTCTATGCGCAGCACGCCTCTATCAAGCCATGGCTTGAAACGAAGACGAGTCGCCCCGCGAAAGAGTGGAAGCAGTCCATTGAAGACCGTGAAAAGCTTGATGGCCTGTACGAATGTGTGATGTGTGCGTGTTGTTCCACGTCTTGCCCATCGTATTGGTGGAACGGCGATCGGTATCTTGGGCCAGCCACGTTGCTGCATGCCTATCGTTGGATCGTCGACAGCCGTGATGAAGCCACAGGCGAACGTTTGGACGAACTTGAAGATCCGTTCAAACTGTACCGTTGCCACACGATTATGAACTGCGCAAAGACCTGTCCAAAGGGCCTGAACCCAGCCAAAGCGATTGCCAGCATCAAAGGCATGATGGTCGAACGCGTTGTCTAAAAACCATTGATGTCATGCAAAGGGCCCGCTGTAATTGGTGGGCCTTTTCTGTCTGCAAAAGTTGCCTGTTCACATTATAAAATTGGGCCTGAAAATACGGATATGGCATGTTCGTTTTAGGGTGAGAATGCGTAGTTCGATTAGAGACATTGCGCGTTTGATGCATGTTCTTCTTTGCTATCGTCGTCTGGATCATATTGGATAGTCTGATGAAACATACCCCTCCATCTGACGCAGCAGCGCGCCGCGCTATCAAGCCAGTGATTTGCTATCCAGTTGATGCTTTGGCATCGGCACCAGTCGCTGACTATGTGGCTGCTTTTGCGCAAGCTCAGCCAATTTCACATGCGACTGCGGCCCCAAGGGAGGCCGCTGCCATTCGCGTTCCCGCTGGGCATCTGCTGCGGATTTCGAGCGTCGATGGTCCCCAAGTTGGCGATCTGAACCTGTTCAACGCCAATGACCTGTCAGAGCGGTTTTATTCAGGTAAAACACGCGCTTTGCACGGAACGCATGTCACCACGGGCGATAGGCTTTGGTCGAACTTCCCGCATTTGCGGCCCATGGCGACTGTCATTGCTGACACTCTTGATTGGTACGGGATTGATGATTTTGGCGGGTCTGTTCACGATGTGATTGGGACGCGCTGTGATCCATACACGGGCAATCTTTTGGAGAGATCGCAGTATCATCATTGCTGTCATTCTAATCTGACCCGTGCCTTGGCTGATGAAATGGGGCTATCGCTGCAAGAGGCGGAAAACCATGTCCATGATGTGCTAAACGTCTTTATGTGTACTGGTTTCACGCGCGATACGGGGCAGTATTTCATGAAAGCCAGCCCGGTACGCCCCGGTGATCACCTTGATCTGTTCGCAGAAATTGATTTGCTTGCGGTGCTGAGCGCTTGTCCCGGAGGCGATTGCAGTGCCAAACATTCATCGGACGCGGCGGCTTGTTATCCATTGCAAATGGATGTCTTTGCGCCAATTCATGGGGCTTTGGCGAATTGGACCTCCCCACTGGTCAACGGCTACGACAGATCACACGGGCGCTAGGGCTGACGGGATGCCACAAAGCCACCTGACATAACGTGTGTCAGGTCACTGCCGTGGAACATACCAAATGCGCGATCCTCGCCGACTTCGCCGCTCAAAACACCCGGCACGCCAAGCACTTCGACCTCGCCAGAAATCGTATCGTTATTACTGATGCGCGCGCGTACAGTCAAAACGCCGTCAGTGCCAAACAGAGTCAATTCGCTCAAATTCGTCATGAGCGTAATTGTCCCTTCAAGTTTCGAATTACGACCTTGCACAAAGTTGTCTTCGATCGTGATGTCTTCGATAAAGGCAGTGACATAAGGACCACGAAATATAGCCTCGCCTGACAGGGGGACTTGGACGGGTTGGCCGGGAATTATACCTGCATAGGCGTGCAGCCCCGTACCCTGCTGACGCCCAGCGACCACCGATATTGTATTTCCGATGATGGCTGACTGGGTTTCAACGAGATTTCCGTCGATTTTGCCGTCGGGCGCTGGCGTAGTAAATCCGCCATGGGTCCCTTCTTGCGCGGCGGGCCCACAGCACACGAGAACAAAAATCGCCAAAAGGCTCAGGCACCTTGCCAGAATCATCACTCAAAAGTCCGTCACGTCGAAAACTAATTAACAAATGCTGCATTTAATGCAATTTCAACCATATCCCCAAAGGTGCTTTCGCGATCCTTTGCGGGCAGGGCCGCTTTTGTGAGAAGATGATCACTTACGGTAAGGACCGCAAGAGCGCGTCGCTGATAGCGTGCTGCAAGCGTATACAATTCAGCAGCCTCCATTTCCACGGCAAGAATACCATGGCGCACCATTTCGGCATTCAGGTCGGGCCGTTCATCGTAAAATACATCTGATGAATAGATGCCCCCGATATGTGGGGTTATTCCGGCTTTGACTGCTGCGCGTTGGGCCGCAGATAGCAATCCATAGTCGGCACAGGGCGCAAAATTAAGGTCTTTAAAGATGCCACGCGACGGTGTCGAAAGGGTTGTTGTTGTCATCGCCAAAATCACATCGCGCAATGCGATTCCCGGCTGCATCGCCCCGCAAGAGCCGATCCGAATGAGCGTCTGAACGTCATACTCCTTAATCAATTCGTTTGCATAGATCGACAACGATGGCATGCCCATTCCTGACGCCTGAATCGTCACTCTGTGGTCTTGCCACGTTCCGGTGTAACCCAGCATGCCGCGCGTTTCGTTGACGCAGATTGCGTCGTTTAGAAAAGTTTCAGCCGCCCATTTCGCACGGTACGGATCCCCGGGCATCAAGACTGTTTCAGCGATTTGATCTTTTTTTGCACTGATGTGTAGAGACATGACGGCTTTCCTTTTTTGTGGGCAAATTAGTCAATTTGCAAACATCGCTAAAGAGTAGTTTGCACTTGTCTCACGCAAAAAGGGTAGCCCATCGACCACCCCTTACCAGAAAAATACTCGTTAGATAATGTTGGTTTAAATTTCCATCGTGTCCGGGGCAGCCCCGGCTGCAACAGCTTCTTTAAACCAAGTTGGTTGCCGACCTTTGCCAGTCCAAGTCTGTGTCGCATCGGCAGGATTGGCGTACTTGGCAGGTGCCTTCGTTTTTGGCCCTGCTGTTTTGCCTGTGGTCTTGCGTGCCTTTTTTACTGGGGCGTCCCCAGTAATATCAGCAAGCGTAAAGCCATGTTTCGCGACAAGCTTTGCAGCTTCGTCACGTACCGCCTTTAGTTCTTTATCACTAATTAGAGTAAGCGCTTTGCCAACGTCTTTTTGGAGCCTCTCGAGCTCCTTACGCGACATACCCTTTAGGTCCATTTTCATCGATATCTCCGTTTAAAAAGTACATACAAATCTCCCCAACTCCCGTGGGTTTCACATGTCAGGTGTACTATACACGAAAAATAAGACTATTGTCTATTCCGCTGCAATCTTTCGTGGGTCAACCAGCGCAACAATATCAAACATTATCTTATTCAGTTCAAAATCTTTTGGCGTATAGACCCGTGCAACCCCCATCAATTTCAGTTTATTGGCGTCATCTTCAGGAATAATTCCACCGGCAATCACGGGGATATGACCCATGCCTGCGCGTTTCAATTGGTCTATAATATCCGCAATGAGTGGCAAATGAGAACCAGACAGAATTGATAAACCAATGACGTGTACGTTTTCGTCATGGGCTGCTTGTACAATATCCTTGGGTGTGAGGCGAATTCCGTCATAGGCGATATCCATGCCACAGTCGCGTGCACGGGTCGCGATTTGTTCCGCACCATTGGAGTGGCCATCAAGTCCGGGCTTGCCGACAAGAAACTTTATTCGACGTCCAAGGGCTGCACTGACCAAATCGACTTGTTCGCGAATTTCATCAAGGCCTTCAGTACGGTTAGACTGATTACTACTGACCCCAGTTGGCGCGCGATATTGGCCAAAAACATCCCGCACAACGTCCGCCCATTCGCCCGTTGTCACCCCTGCTTTAGCGCAAGCAATCGATGGGATCATGATGTTACTACCATCTAATGCCACGGAACGGAGATCAGCAAGTGCTTGTTTCACTGACGTTTTATCACGATCTGTTTTCCACTTTGCCAATCGACCTAATTGGTCGGCTTCAGCTTTTGGATCGGAGACCATGATGGCATCATCACCTGCTGTCAGCGGTGACGGTTCGCCTGCCTGCCATTTGTTTACACCAACAACGGTTGTTTCACCCGTTTCAATTCTACCAATTCGGGCAGCGTTTGATTCAACGAGGCGTGACTTCATATAGGCGATTGCCCCTACCGCGCCGCCCATGCCATCAATTTGCTTTAATTCTGCGCGTGCGCCTTCTTTTAAGGCTGCGACTTTGCGATCAATTGCGGGATTGCCATCAAACAAGTCGTCATACTCGAGAAGGTCTGTTTCATAGGCCAAAATCTGTTGCATCCGCAACGACCATTGCTGGTCCCACGGGCGGGGCAGGCCAAGGGCCTCGTTCCAGGCAGGCAATTGAACAGCACGGGCGCGCGCATTCTTAGAAAGTGTGACCGCAAGCATTTCGATGAGAATACGGTAAACATTATTTTCTGGCTGCTGTTCGGTGAGGCCAAGTGAATTGACCTGCACGCCATACCGGAACCGTCGGAATTTCGGATCGGTCACGTTGTAACGCTCCTGACAAATCTCATCCCACAACTCTACAAAGGCCCGCATTTTGCAAAGTTCTGTCACAAAGCGAATGCCAGCATTCACGAAAAACGAAATGCGCCCGACCATTGCGGGAAAATGTTCAGCTGGGACCTTATCTTTAAGATCGTCCAAAACAGCTGTTGCAGTGGCAAGAGCAAAGGCGAGCTCTTCTTCGGGTGTCGCACCCGCTTCTTGCAAATGGTAGGAACACACGTTCATCGGGTTCCACTTTGGCAAATGTTCGCGGGTGTAGGCCGCGACATCAGTAATCATCCGCAATGATGGTTCTGGTGGGCAAATATATGTGCCGCGCGACAAATATTCCTTGATGATGTCGTTCTGTACGGTGCCCTGCAATTCGGCGACGTCTGCGCCTTGCTCTTCAGCCACGGCGATATAAAGCGCCAGCAACCAAGGTGCTGTCGCGTTGATCGTCATTGAGGTATTCATCTGCTCAAGTGGGATGTCGCTGAACAGCGCACGCATGTCACCCAGATGCGAAACCGGAACGCCGACTTTGCCGACTTCACCTTTTGCGAGGATATGATCACTGTCGTAGCCAGTTTGCGTGGGAAGATCGAAGGCGACAGACAAACCGGTCTGCCCTTTCGCAAGGTTCCCTCGGTAAAGCGCATTTGACGCCGTCGCAGTTGAATGGCCTGCGTAGGTCCGAAATAGCCAAGGGCGGGTTTTTTGCGTCTGCGACATGGGAAGGCTCCGGAATCAGGGTCGGTAATAATATTTCGCTTGAGCGTCAATATGAGACATTTTGTGGCGCTGTCAATTCGCTGCATTGCGGCATTTGTTATTTTCTTACGGTCGTGATGGGATTTACGCAGGCAGCGACGCGTGGCAATGTCACCTCATGACGCAACCCGTAATGCTGCCCCTTTGGGCGTTTATTCTGATAGTGCTTTTCGCCGCTGTAACGTTTGCGTCGCATTTTCTCTTCCCGTCCGTTCGTTGGTTCTTTCGGCGCAGGGCGGAACGACTGATTGCGCAGCTGAATACCAAGCTGGAACGTCCGATTGAACCGTTCAAACTTGCGCGGCGCTATGACATGATCCAGCGCCTGTTGTATGATCCCAGCATTACCCAAGCGATCGTGGATCACGCGCGTGAACATGATGTCCCTGAAAACGTAGCCTTCGAAAAAGCCCAAAGCTATGCGCGTGAAATTGTGCCATCATTCTCTGCGACAGCGTATTTCACCTTTGGTATGCGAATTGCAAAGTGGTTGTCCCGAATGCTTTACCGGGTGCGGCTTGGATACTTTGACCGTGACGCGCTGCAGTCGTTGGACAAGGATGCGACGGTGATCTTCGTGATGAACCACCGCAGTAACATGGACTATGTACTGGTGACGTATCTGATCAGCCGCGCCTCTGCTTTGTCTTACGCGGTCGGTGAATGGGCGCGGGTTTGGCCGTTGTCCGGGATTATTCGTGCGATGGGGGCCTACTTTATCCGGCGCAGGTCTCGTACGGGACTTTATCGCAAGGTTCTTGCCCGCTATGTTCAGTTGGCCACAAATGGGGGCGTGACCCAAGCGATGTTCCCTGAAGGTGGGCTCAGTTTGAATGGCGCTGTTGGTAATCCAAAGCTGGGTCTATTGAACTACATTATTGATAGTTACGAGGCGGGTGGTCGTGACGTGATCTTTGTGCCGGTGGCGCTGAATTACGACCAAGTCCTAGAAGATCGCTTTTTGATCAAAGCGGGCAAGGGGGGCAATCGGCGTTTTCGCCCACCTGCTTGGACAGTGTTCAGCAGTGTCGGTATCTATTTTTGGCGGCGTTTGACCGGCCAATTTAAGGGTTTTGGTACGGCTTCTGTCGCGTTTGGTAAACCGCTGTACTTGTCCACGTTTCCGGCGAATTCGGACTTAACGGGCGAGGTTGGCCAAGAACTGATGGCGCGTATCCGCGCGGTTGTGCCTGTGCTAGCAGCCCCATTGGTAGCGCGGGCGATTGCCGTGGATGGTGCGCGCACCCGCAGTGCAATTGAAGAGTCAGTTGGGGCGATGCTGCTTGAATTAAAAGAAAAGCGGATGCCGCTGCCAAAGCGTGATGTGATCGCAATTGTGGAAGAAACGCTCAACCGCTTCAAGCTGCGCAACCTTGTCGTGAGTGACGGTGGGGATGTTCGCATTGTGGGTGATGGCGGTGATGTGCTGGACTACTACGCAAACTCAATCGGGCATCATTTTAGGGCTAAATAGCCAAGTTGTGGGATTCTTATCTTGCCTGAATGACCTGTCCTGTGCCTACATTGTAAACATTATTTCAATATTTAGGAGGGTTCGATGGCTTTTCATTTCAAATCTTTGATTGCAGCAAGCATCATTGGCACGGGTCTTGCCGGTTGCGCTGACGTGACAAGC
Source organism: Yoonia sp. (assembly GCA_028822885.1). GTDB lineage: Bacteria > Pseudomonadota > Alphaproteobacteria > Rhodobacterales > Rhodobacteraceae > Yoonia. Next base: position 10,788 of record JAPKCP010000030.1, read on the forward strand.
GGCGGGGGCGGTAGCCAAGCCGTGGTTGTTGCGAACAAGGTTGTGACAATACGTAATAACACTGGCCGCACGATCTGGCGCTTTTACGGTTCGCCAAGCTCGGCGAGCAGCTGGGAAGAAGACATCTTGGGATCATCGGTGCTTTCCGCTGGGCGATCGCGGAACGTCGACTTTGCTGACGGCCGGTCAAGCTGCGGCTATGACATGAAGGCTGAATTCGAAGATGGGACCAGCATCGTGAAAAATGGCATTGATGTCTGTCGGGTGTCTTCTGTTTCCTTTCCATAGGTAATTTCTGCGACGCAGCAGACATAAAATTACAAAATTAGCGGCCGTAGTGTTGCTTTGTTTCGCGAACGATCCTATTGCTACGTTAACGCGCTCGATTCTGCAGCGCGGCATTGACACAGGACACTCAGCGAGATGGAGCGCACCATGGCCCTTGATTTGACAATAGGCATCGACGCCTATGCAGCCCCAAAGAAAGACCTTTACGCGGTCGGTGAAATGCCACCCTTGGGCTACGTCCCCGCGCAAATGCAGGCATGGACAATCCGACGTGAACGCCACGGTGAGCCTGACAAAGCCTTTGAAATTGAAACCGTCGCGACACCAACACCTGACAGCCACGAAGTGTTGGTTATGGTAATGGCCGCTGGCGTGAATTATAACGGTGTTTGGGCAGGTCTTGGCGTGCCAATCAGCCCGTTTGACGTCCATAAAGCGGACTATCATATTGCCGGGTCCGATGCTGCTGGTATCGTTTGGGCTGTCGGCGATAAGGTCAAACGCTGGAAGATTGGCGATGAGGTTGTAGTTCATTGCAACCAAGATGACGGCGACGATGAACATTGCAACGGTGGCGACCCAATGATGTCTCCGTCCCAGCGGATTTGGGGCTATGAAACCCCGGATGGATCATTCGCCCAATTCACTTGCGTGCAGTCGCAGCAATTGATGCCACGCCCCAAGCACCTGACGTGGGAGGAAAGCGCTTGCTATACGCTGACCCTTGCGACCGCTTATCGGATGTTGTTCGGTCATGAACCACACGATCTCAAGCCGGGTCAAAATGTCCTTGTTTGGGGGGCTTCTGGCGGGCTTGGATCCTATGCGATCCAGCTCATTAACACGGCAGGCGCCAATGCAATTGGAGTCATCAGCGACGAAAGCAAGCGCGAGTTTGTGATGTCATTGGGCGCAAAGGGCGTGATCAACCGCAACGACTTTGATTGCTGGGGCCAGATGCCAACAGTGAACACTGACGATTACAACACATGGCTCAAGTCCGCCCGTAAATTTGGCAAAGCCATCTGGGATATTACGGGCAAAGGCGTGAACGTCGACATGGTGTTTGAACACCCCGGCGAGGCGACATTCCCTGTTTCATCCCTTGTGGTGAAAAAGGGTGGCATGGTTGTGATTTGCGCCGGGACGACCGGTTTCAACTGCACGTTTGATGTGCGCTACATGTGGATGCATCAAAAGCGCTTGCAGGGCAGCCACTTTGCGAACCTCAAGCAGGCCTCGGCTGCAAATAATTTGATGGTTGAACGGCGTCTTGATCCCTGCATGTCTGAGTGCTTTGGGTGGGATCAAATCCCCGAGGCACACATGAAAATGTTGAAAAACCAGCATAAACCGGGCAACATGGCTGTCCTCGTGCAAGCGCCTAAACAGGGGTTGCGTACATTTGAGGATTGCCTCGCTGAATGAACACACCTATAAGTTGTTTTAGGTCGAAGGGGCGCAGTCATCTTGGTTGCGCCTTTTTGTTTCCAACGACTTGTTCGATGCTTGGCCCACCATTTCTGGGGGTGCTGAATCCGCCGGTGATGTGGTGGCCCTGACTATGGTAGCTTGAGTTGTTAGCGCTTCGTTAACCTCACATGCAAAGGCAGTATAATGGGACACCAATGGATTATCGACGTTCTCGTCGATCTAAAAAGTTTTGCTCAGCAAAATGAGCTGCCGGCACTGGCTGATGAATTGGCCCGTGTCGTGGCTTTGGCCGATGCTGTAATAGACCCGGATAAAAAGGGCGCACCACCTTTGGTGCGATGTGAACAAGCTGAACCTAGACGCATTCTTACACAGGCTTGAAGATGTCACCGCCATTGACGAAATTCATGGGCTTACCCTTGGTTTGCGCGATCACTACCAAATCGACCACGCGGTCTACCACTGGGTAAGTGCTGACGGTGAACAATATGGGTTTGGATCGTATCCACCTGAGTGGGCGCAACACTACGTTGATAAGGATTACCTGCGGATCGATCCTGTTGTCATCGGCTGCTTTCAAGGGGCAAACCCTATCAATTGGAAACGTCTTGACTGGTCAAGTAAGGCTGCACGTGTTTTCCAGCGCGATGCCATTGACCATGGAATTGGCAATCAAGGGTATTCGATTCCACTTCACGGCCCAAATGGCCAATTTGCAGTGTTTAGCATTTCACATACGTGCAGCGATGATATCTGGGAAGCCTTCACAATTGAACACCAACGCGACCTATTATTGATCGCCTACTTCTTGAATCAAAAAGCTCTGGAGTTAGAAAAGAACCGCGTGCCAGAGCCAACCCGCCCCCTGTCCCCCCGCGAGGTGGATGCCTTAACCTTCTTAGCCATGGGCTATGGGCGTGCACAGGTGGCTGTGATGCTATCAATTTCAGAGCACACGTTGCGGGCCTATATTGAAAGTGCGCGTTTCAAACTTGGGGCAACCAATACGATCCATGCGGTCGCTAAGTCTTTGTCAGAGGGGCATATCGTTGTCGGTGGTGCCGCACGCGAGGCGGCCGGCGGTTGGCCCGGTCGCAAAACGAACGCCGACCTATCTCATCACAATTAACCATTTGTCCATAACTTGGGACGGTGTCGTAAACCTTCCTTGGTCGATCATGCACAATCTTAACCTTCTTTTGATAGACAGGTTAGGAAGCAGCATATGTTGCGGTATATTTATGGGCGGGACCTTGCGCAGGAGCCAAAGCTGCAGGCGTCAATGCATCTGGATCGCGCTGACCAATTCAAACGGCGGCTTGGTTGGGAGGTGTCGGTAGATGCGCGTGGCTGGGAGGCTGATGAGTATGACCGCGACGACACGCTTTATGTGATCTGGGTCATGCTTGATGGCACGCATGGGGGCTCTATGCGGTTTATCCCAACATCCGGTCAAACGATGGTGAACGACCACTTTGGCAATTTGCTGGGTGGGCGTGTGATCAACGATCCTAAGATTTGGGAATGTACCCGGTACTGCCTGCGGACCGGTGTGCCATCGCGTGTGGCAGCTGCATTGATGCTGGCGGGGGGGGAATTGATGCGGGCCTATGATTTGACCCATCTTCTGGGCGTCTTTGATGCGCGCATGATCCGCATCTACCGGATGATCGGGGCCAGTCCCAAAGTTCTTGGTAGCAGTGGCAATGGGTGCGATCAAATCAGCGTTGGCCTTTGGGCTTATCGACCGCTGGACCGGATCAGCGTACTACGCCGGGCGGGGCTATCCTCTGAAGTGTCAGAGCATTGGTTTCAGCGGTCAATGGGGCGTCCAGTGATCTTGCCAAGGGCCGCATGATTGCTGCTTGATCGCTGGCACCTGTCACAGGGGCAGGATAGGGTCGGCGTATGAACAAACCGACCCAAATCACCTTCTCAGACGATCAGGCCGAAGCCTGGGATGCTGTTGCCGATGCCCTTCGCCTTTCTGGGGTTGATCTGGACAATAGTCTACTCATGCCGCCGCAGTCTGAAAAAACCTCTGTGATGGCCGTGATTGGTAAGGCCGGATCAGGCAAGACGATGCTTTTGGCCAAGCTTTATAAGGCGTTAGAAGACGCAGGCGTTGATGTTATCTCGGGTGATTGGGAAGGCAAAAAGCGAAAAGACAGGCGTACTTTGGCGATCCTTGCACCAACAAACAAAGCCGCATCCGTATTGCGCAACAGGGGCGTGCCAGCCACGACAATCCACCGTATTCTCTACACGCCGATGTATGATCCTGAATACGAAAAGATTGCGGAATGGTTGGCAGGACAGGGCGAAAAGCCAGATATTGAAGGCTTGGCTGACATCTCTTTGGATCGCGCGTTTGCGTCCTATCAAATTCATAAATCTGTCCCTGCGGCTTTGGCAGCAGCAGGTCTACGTGGGTCCGATTTCATCACCGGCTGGAAACGTCGAGAAGAACCGTTGGATATTGGGTTTATCGACGAAAGCTCCATGTTGGATGCAAAGCAATTCGAAGATCTGCAAGAGATATTCCCAACCTTGGTCTTGTTCGGCGATCCGGCACAGTTGCCGCCTGTCCAGTCGTCTGGGGGCATGGTGTTTGAGACGCTTCCTGAGAAGAAGGTCAAAGTCCTTGAACGGGTCCACCGTCAAGACGCCGGGAATCCGATCCTTGATCTTGCGCACGCTTTGGCCGATCCGATGCTCGACTTCTACCACTTTGAAAAGATGGTGGCAGAGGCGGCAGCAAAAGATGAACGGGTTGTGATGGCGCAGCGTGTTGAATCGGATTTGATGGCGCGGTCCCCGGTTTTGGTCTGGACCAACAAAACCCGCATCCGCCTGATCCATGCTTTTCGTGCCGCCTATGATGCCCCCAAAGACGAGCTGCTTGAAGGCGAACCGCTAATCTGTGACGGGATTGAGCTGCCCATGAAGCACCGCAAAAAACGATTGGATCTTGAAGCGCGTGGCCTGATCAAAGGGGCGCAAGTTGTTTACCTAGGGCCAGGCCGCAAGCCTGGTTTTTCGCGATTGCACGTGGTCGGGGCAGAAGAACCGCAGATTTCTGCGGCCTCGATTGTGAAGATCGAACAAGAAGGCGATGAAGAACCGTTCATCCCCTTTGCTGCTCGGATGGGGGCGACGTTTTTGCATGGCGCCGCAGTCACTATCCACAAAGCGCAGGGTTCGCAATGGGATACGGTACAGGTCTTTGCACCTGATATCGAGATTGCCGCACGAATGGGGCGGATTGAAGCGGGCCAGCCATTGTGGAAACGGCTGACCTATGTCGCCATTACGCGCGCGGAAACTCAGCTGCGCTGGATCGTTCGAAATCGCTTGGCGAAACCCTCTGGTGGCTTACGGGTTGATGATTTACGTGCGCCAGCGGCACCCTTGGCACTCACGGAAGAGGACGTATGAAAAGCATTATAATCACAGGTGCCAGTAGTGGCATCGGCAAAGCATGTGCGATCAAGTTCCTGACCAAAGGCTAACGCGTAGGATTGATCGCGCGCTGGGCA
>JAPKCP010000031.1 GCA_028822885.1 Yoonia sp.
AAGCCAACCAGCGTTTGCGACGACGATAGCTACGGACATCGCGAAACGACTTACGTCCTTCGTCCGACATCCCCAGATAGAATTCCTTCACATCCGGATTTTCGCGTAACTCAGCGGCGGGGCCTTCCATGACGACGCGACCGCTTTCCAGAATATACCCATGATGGGCAAATCGCAGGGCTACGTTCGTATTCTGCTCAGCCAATAAGAAAGACACGCCTTCAGTCTCGTTGAGGTTTTTCACAATCATAAAGATTTCTTCAACCAACTGCGGGGCCAATCCCATTGATGGCTCGTCCAGTAGGATCGTCTCAGGCCGGGACATCAAAGCACGACCAATCGCACACATCTGCTGTTCACCACCCGAAGTATAGCCAGCTTGTGATTTGCGCCGCTCCCGCAGGCGTGGGAAATAGTTATAAACCATCTCCAGATCGGCACTGACCGCACCGGCACCATCACTGCGCGTATAGGCTCCTGTCATCAAGTTTTCTTCAATGGTCAAATGCTCAAAGCAATGCCGCCCTTCCATGACCTGAATGACGCCACGCTTTACCAGATCGGAGGGGGAGCTATCTTGCACCCGCTCACCCCGATAGATGATGGACCCCTTCGTGACCTCCCCCCGCTCAGAATGGAGCAGGTTTGAGATCGCCTTCAACGTCGTAGTTTTGCCCGCCCCATTACCGCCCAGCAATGCAGTTATGCCGCCTTTGGGAACAGACAATGACACGCCTTTCAGCACAAGGATCACATGATTATAGATCACTTCGATGTTGTTGACCTCTAAAAGGGCCTCAGTTTTCGTGTCATCTAGCATCGGTTTCTCCAAGAATTCGGTGTCTTTATCGCGCTACGCGTCAGCGTCTTTCCACGTAGTTGGGGCACTGCCAGTCACGCGGTGACCATGTTCAAACAAAATCTCTTCACTGATTGAACAGCCTCCAAGATGGCATCCGCGGCCATCCCGGAAATCATCTTGCAACAGCCAAACACGTGGTCGGACCAGGGTCGCAACAGAACAACTGGGGCAAGCAAAGCGAATACATCATAAAAGGTTCAACTCGGCATGACGGTGAAACAGTTCACCAAAAAAGGATGCCCGGCCAGCCTTAGACCAGCCGGGCAAAGTGCCGTTAGTCACACCCTGGTGTGATGTTGTTCTCAGCAGCGAAGGCAGCGGAATCCGCAGCAATCAGCGCATCCACAACTTCAGCGTCGGCAGGGAAGAAGTCCGAAATCAGACCCCATTTCTGCTCTGCCGCATTCCACTGGGCCACAGCCGCAAGACCGTCACCACCGTGGTTCTGACACGAGACCGCAAACTCAGGACCAAAGCCCGGAAGGCCGGCAGCAGCCATATCGGCCTCAGTGATCTCCAAAGCCTCCATCGCGTCGCGCATCATCGCTGCTGTGATGTCAGGTGTGCCGTTTGCATCTTGCGCATCACCAGCAGCCTCAGCCGCCAAAAACGCTGCATACAAACCACGGTTATACAAAACCGACCCTACCTGATCGCCTGCACCCGCAGCCTTGCCGGTATCAACGACATATTCCTGAATGGCGTCAAACACAGGGAAATCACTGCCCATTTCATGGAACGCGAGAGCCTTATAGCCGTCAGCCGCAGCGCCAGCCGGGATCACGTCATTTTCAGACCCAGACCACCAGATACCCATGAAATTTTCCATCGGGTAGCCAATGTTCGCCGCTTCCTGAACAGCAACTTGGTTCATCACACCCCAGCCCCAGAACAGGATATAATCTGGACGTTCACGGCGAATTTGGAGCCACTGGGATTTCTGTTCCTGACCCGGATAGTCGATCGCGATCGTGGTAAAGTCAAAACCGTGCTTTTCAGACAAGGCTTCCAGAGTCGGGATCGGCTCTTTACCGTAGGCACCATTAAAGTGCAGCAGTGTAATTTTCTTACCTTCAATTGATCCATCATTCAGATCAAGGAAGTGGTTTACGCCAGCGGACGCACCATCCCAGTAGTTTACTGGATAGTTAAACGTATGGCGGAACACTTCACCGTTTTTGGCAGATGTACGACCATAGCCCATCGTGTGAAGCGGAATACCGTCCACCTCAACCTTCGGGATCAACTGATATGTGATCGACGTGGCAAGTGGTTGATACACCAACGCGCCAAGGTCTTTTGTAGCTTCATAACACTCAACGCCCTTTTCGGCGTTATAAGCAGTTTCGCATTCTGGCACGCTCGTCATGACACCGCCGATACCACCATCACGCTCGTTCAGCAGCGTGAAATAGTCAGCATAACCATCCGCAAACGGAATACCACCGGCCGCGAATGGACCTGTGCGGTACGATAGCGATGGGAACACAAGTTCCGCCATCGCGGGGCCAGCAGCCATCAAAGCGACCACACTTACGGTCATTAGTTTCTTCGTCTTCATCGGATATTTCCTCCCATTGGTTGTCCGATTTTGGCAGGTCTAACGCCCGCTCAATAATTCAATATGGAAACGGCCAAAGCCGCAGTTTTTCCTTTGCATGGCGCCATAATTGGGCAAGGCCATGCGGTTCCTTAATCAAAAAGTACATGATCAACGCGCCTACGATGACCAGTTGCAAATGGGCGACCATTTCTGTCGGCCAGCCCAGAAAATCAACGCCGATAATCTTCAGGAATACCGGCAAGATCACAAGGAACGCGGCCCCGGCAAAGCTGCCAAAGATCGACCCAAGACCGCCCAAAATAACCATGAATAGGACAAGGAACGACTTGGTGATTCCAAAGCTATCCCCGGCCTCTACCGCGCCCAAGTATACTGCAAAGAACAGCGCGCCCGAGATGCCAATAAAGAATGACGATACAGCAAACGCAGTCAATTTCGCCTTCAACGGGTTCACGCCGATGATCTCTGCGGCAATGTCCATATCGCGGATCGCCATCCAAGATCGACCCAAAGCGCCACGCGTGAGGTTCCGCGCGAGTAGGGCGCAGAATGTCACAAAAACCAAACAAATCAGGTATTGCGCCCAAGCTGGGGAGCTAGGCCCCGTGACGGGTGTTCCAAACACAAATCTCTCAGGGGCACTAATTTGACCGGAGGCAGAATAATTGTAAAACCAAGAAACTTTATTGAACAGCCAAACTAGGAAAAACTGCGCAGCGAGTGTCGCGACTGCCAAGTAAAACCCTTTTATCCGCAGGCTGGGCAGGCCAAAAGCCGCGCCAACAATAGCCGTAATCCCACCAGAAATCAGAATATGAAAGACAATATTCACATCCGGAAATGAGGTCATCAGTTTATAACAGGCGTAGGCCCCGACTGCCATGAAACCGCCAGTTCCCAACGACACCTGACCACAATATCCCGTCAAAATATTCAAGCCAATCGCAGCAATCGAATAGATCAAAAACGGAACCAAAAGAGACGACGCCCAATAGTCATTGATGATAAACGGGATCACGAGGAATGCGATAGCAAGCACAACCCAATACCGCCACCGATCAAAGGCAATCGGGAAGGTTTGGCTATCCTCAGGGTAAGACGTCTTAAAGTCACCGGCTTCACGATAAAGCATGACATCCCCCTTCATTTCGCCAAAATAACTCAATCTCTGGGTAGCGCAAATCAAACACGTTCAATGATCTTCTCCCCAAACAATCCTTGCGGTCGAAAAACAAGGAACAGCAGCGCCAGCACATAGGCAAACCAATTCTCAGTCGCCCCACCAACCATCGGACCAATCATGTATTCAAACAGCTTCTCGCCCACACCGATGATCAACCCACCCACAATGGCACCCGGAATTGACGTAAATCCACCCAGCATCAGCACTGGCAAAGCCTTCAGCGCGATCAACGATAGCGAAAACTGAACACCAGATTTTGCGCCCCACATAACGCCAGCAACGAGGGCGACAAGCCCAGCAAGCGACCACACCAACACCCAGATAAAGTTCAATGAAATACCAACGCTCAACGCGGCTTGGTGGTCATCCGCCACGGCGCGCATCGCTCGACCTTGCTTGGTGTATTGCGCGAAGCCAATCAGCCCAGCGACCAACACAATTGCAACCAGCGTGGCGACCATGTCCAGTTTATCAATAAAGAAGCCGTAGAAATCATCGCCACCAAGGCCTACCGTGGCCTCTTCAACCCAAAGTGAACCACCCTGCGGCAAGCCAAGTGCAAGCGTCTTAATCTCGGAGCCCCACATCAAATCTCCAATACCTTCAAGGAAGTAGGCAAGTCCGATAGTCGCCATAAACAGAATGATCGGCTCTTGCCCGACCAGATGTCGGAACACCAACCGTTGGACCAGCCAAGCAAACAAAACCATCACCATCAATGTGATGAAAATCGCCAACAGCGCGGGCACCTCCCAACCAAAATGATGGATACTCGTGCCAAATATCGCGTTAATCATGTGGGCAAAGGGCACCTGCCCCTCCATCACCCCAACAAGCGTCAATGCAGCGAACAAAGCCATCACGCCTTGGGCATAGTTGAAGATACCTGACGCCTTAAAGATCAACACAAACCCAAGGGCAACGAGGGCGTAAAGAACACCTGCCATCAGTCCGTTGATGATCACCTCAATGCCGTAAAGAAAATCAGCTGACATGGGTAAACTCCCGGAATTTCAGTGCACATCCTGTGGTCACGCGGATCAGATCAATCATGGGCCACCCCCAAATACGCATCAATCACCTCTTGATTATTGCGCACCTCATCGGGCGTACCGTCACCGATCTTGCGACCATAATCCATGACGACGACACGATCCGAGATGTCCATCACGACACCCATATCATGCTCAATCAAAGCAATCGTGGTGCCAAACTCATCGTTCACATCAAGAATAAAGCGGCTCATGTCCTCTTTTTCCTCAACGTTCATCCCAGCCATCGGTTCATCCAGAAGCAACAGCTTGGGCTCCGCAGCCAAAGCACGGGCGAGCTCAACGCGCTTCTTCAAGCCATAAGGCAATCGGCCAACAGGCGTCTTCCTGATCGCTTGAATTTCGAGGAAATCGATAATTTTTTCTACAACTTCACGGTTCGCACTTTCTTCGCGCTCAGCTTTTCCTTTCCAGATGGCTTGGGCAAACATACCCGCCTTCATCTGGGTCAAACGGCCTGTCATAACGTTGTCCAGAACGGACATGCCTTCAAACAAAGCAATATTCTGAAACGTGCGGGCAATCCCTTGGCGGGCAACCTGATACGGCTTCATCGACGGACGTTTTTCGCCACGAAACCAAACCTCGCCATCTTGAGGCTTATAAAATCCCGAAATGACATTGAGCATCGACGACTTACCTGCCCCATTCGGGCCAATAATCGCACGAATTTCGCCTTCGCGAATATCAAAAGAGATATTCTTGATCGCCTCGACCCCACCAAATCGCAGGGTAATTCCGCGCATATCCATCATAACGCCACCAATCTGGCGTCCATCTGCGGTGACGTAACCATCGTCTAACATCAGGTACATCCCTCGGTTATTCTGGCGAAAGACATCCCAACCAAATGTACTTTGGGATGGTGGGCGGGGCACATTGCGCAGCAAAAGCGTCGTCCCATCATTCTGCAGCAACCTTCATTGTTGGGGCCACAACCGCATCTCGAATATCCAACGTGGCCGTAATCTTACCCTTGCGGCCATCTTCATAAGTCACCTCAGTTTCAGTATAAATCTCTGATCCATCACCATAAAGCGCATCAATCAGATCACTGAACTTCTCTTCCACAATCCGGCGGCGCACTTTGCGCGTACGGGTCATTTCGCCGTCGTCAGCGTCTAGTTCTTTGTGCAACACAAGGAACCGGTGAATCTGACACCCGGCAAGCATTGGATCAGTGGCCACTGAAATATTCACCTCGGCGACATGCTCTGCAATTGTATCCAGAACTTGCGGGTGCTGGGACAGTTCTTGGTACGATGAATACGCGATGTTGTTCCGCTCCGCCCAATTCCCAACAGCAGTCAAATCAATGTTAATGAAAGCAGTGCATCGATCGCGCCCTGATCCGAACACCACAGCTTCCAGAATATTTGGATAGAACTTCAGCTTATTCTCAACGTACTTGGGCGCGAACAAATGGCCATCAGCCATTTTACCAACGTCTTTTGCACGATCAATAATTCGCAGATGACCGGAGCTTTCTTCGATAAAGCCAGCATCACCCGTCGCAACCCAGCCGTCAGCGTCCTTTGTCGACGCCGTGCTTTCAGCGTTTTTGTAATACTCCACAAACACACCGGGCGAGCGGTAGAACACTTCACCATCCTCTGCGATCCGCAGCTCGACACCGGGGCTTGGCACGCCAACAGTATCTGACCGGACCTGACCGTCAGGTTGTTGAGTTATGAAAACAGTCGCTTCAGTCTGACCATATAGCTGCTTTAGGTTAATGCCCAATGCCCGATAAAAATCAAAAATCTCAGGACCAATCGCCTCACCTGCCGTATAGCCCACCCGAACGCGGCTCAGCCCGAGGGTGTTTTTCAGTGGCCCAATGACCAACCAATCGGCCAAACGGTACTGGAGCCGATCGCCAAAACTCACATCCTCACCATCCAACAGGCGTGGCCCGACACGCCGCCCAACAGCCATGAACTTATCAAACAACCACTTCTTAAACCGACCAGCGTCTTCCATGCGGATCATCACGTTGGTCAACTGTGTTTCAAACACGCGCGGCGGCGCAAAATAATAGGTTGGGCCGATCTCGCGCAGATCAGAATGCATCGTGTCAGGGCTTTCGGGGCAGTTCACGCAGAAACCAGCCCACATCGCTTGCCCAATCGAAAAGATAAAATCGCCAACCCATGCCATTGGCAGATATGCCAAAACTTCATCACCAGCCCGCAGATCATCAAATTCAGCCGAATTTTTTGATGTCTCAATCACATTCTGGTTTGACAGCACAACGCCCTTGGGTCGGCCTGTAGTTCCTGACGTGTAAAGCATCACGCAAGTGCTGTTATAGTTCAGCGCGGCGGTCCGCTCCTCCATTACAGCTTTCAAATTCGATGCACGGCCAGCGGCTTGCAGGTCTGCATAGGACGTCATAGCAGTATGGTCATATTTTCGTAGACCACGGCCATCAAGATAGACGACGTGCTCCAACTCAGTCAGTTGTTCGCGCACATCCGCGATTTTATCGACCTGTTCCTGATCACCCACAATCACAAAGCGCGCACCACAGTGGTCCATCGCATAGGCGACTTCTTCGGACGCGGCATCTTGATACATCGGGACCGGAACGCATCCAGCTTTTTCTGCCGCAACCATCGCCCAGTATAGCGCGGGCCGGTTACGTCCAACGATTGCGACGTGATCCCCAACGGCCGCACCCAAAGTCAGCAGACCAAGCGCCAAAGCGTCAATTTCGTCAGCCGCTTCAGCCCACGTCCAGCTTTGCCAAATTCCAAATTCTTTTTCGCGATACGCAGCTTTGGCACCGTGTTGCGCCACATTGCGTGCCAACAAAGCCGGAATCGACTGCGGCCCCGCTTGGGGTTGTGCTTTTTCCATCAATAGTCCTCCCCCGCATTGAATCGCCTCCCCGCGATCCATCACTTGGTCTGATACTGGGCTGACCTCCTGCGTTCCGTCAATTCATTTTTTGAACAAGCGTTCATTTAATTTCTGAAACGTAAAATGACAGGTCGATCAATCCCTGCTAAACAGGCTTTATGGATATCACAGCTCTTGGCTTTTACGCCTGTGTTTGCGGGATTTTAGGTGTATTTGCCCCACGACTTGGCACGTTTTATGTACGCCTCGGCATTGGCGCGATTATCGGGGCATTGTCTGCATTTATTCTTCCGCTCTTGCGCGGGATGATGGGCGGCTACTGACCACTGCCGCCCATATCGTTATTCTGCAGCGATTGTTTCATCCACTTTCTCGACTTTCACAGCTGAGAATTTGAATTCTGGGATTTTGCCAAACGGGTCAACTGCCGGGTTTGTTAGAATATTCGCCGCCGCCTCAACGAACGCAAACGGCAGGAACACCATGTCAGGGGCCACAGCACGGTCGGCCCGCGCCATAATCTGAATTGACCCACGCTTTGTCGACAAGCGCAGCAGCCCACCCGGTTCAACGCCCAAATGGCGCAGCGTGGATGGGTGCAGGGAACAGTTTGCCTCAGGCTCAACCGCATCAAGAACCTTTGAGCGCCGTGTCATAGATCCCGTGTGCCAATGCTCAAGCTGACGCCCAGTGATCATGATCATCGGGTAATCTTCATCGGGCGTGTCATCAGGAGCAATCACATTGGCAGGCGTGAAGCGCGCACGTCCATCTTTGCGTGGGAAACCATCTGCAAACACAATCGGCTGACCCGGATCAGTTGGCGACAACGACGGATAGGTCACGACATTCTGTTCCTCAAGTCGATCCCATGTGATGTTGTTCAGCGACTTCATGACCTGCGTCATCTCAGTGAAAATCTCGCTGGGGTGCGTGTAAGTCCAGCCAAGCCCAAGCCGCTTGGCAAGCTCAACCTCGATCCACCAATCCTCTTTTGCATCACCCGGCGGTGGCACAGCACGGCGGCCCATTTGTACTTGACGGTTTGTATTCGTGACTGTCCCAGTCTTTTCCGCAAAGGCAGAGGCTGGTAGGATAACGTCAGCAAAGTTGGCTGTTTCAGTGATGAAAATATCTTGGACAACCAAATGCTTAAGCTTCGCAAGCGCGTCACGCGCATGTTCAACATCCGGGTCAGACATCGCTGGATTTTCACCAAGGATATACATACTTTCAATGTCGCCAGCGTGTACGGCATCAAGGATTTCGGTGACTGTCAGGCCCTTGTTCGGGTCAATTGATCCCTCTTTCCAAACGTCTTGGAACGCAGATCGCACACCATCATCACCAACCGGCTGATAATCTGGCAGGAACATCGGCACGAGGCCCGCATCGGACGCGCCTTGCACGTTGTTCTGTCCACGCAGTGGGTGAAGCCCAGCGCCCGGACGACCAACTTGACCTGTCATCAGCGCAAGCGAGATCAAGCAGCGTGCGTTATCGGTCCCGTGTATGTGTTGCGACACGCCCATGCCCCAGAAAATCATGCCTGCTTTGGCGCCCGCAAAAGTTCGGGCAACGGCACGCAGTTCTTCCGCAGGGATACCACAGATGCCTTCCATATTCTCAGGACTAAAGTCCTTAAGGTGGGCTTTTTCAGCCTCCCAGTTTTCGGTGTAAGCTTCGATATACTGTTGATCATAAAGCTTTTCTTCAACGATCACATGCATAATCGCGTTCAGCATCGACACATCAGCGCCGGGGCGGAATTGCAGCATATGCGTTGAGAACCGTTTTAGCGCTTGGCCGCGTGGGTCCATCACGATCAGCTTGCCACCGCGTTTGGTGAATTGCTTGAAATAGGTGGCTGCAACTGGGTGGTTTTCAATCGGGTTTGCACCGATCACGATAGCCACATCAGCGTTTTCGATCTCGTTAAAGGTCGCGGTCACAGCACCAGAGCCGACGTTTTCCATCAGCGCGGCAACGGATGACGCATGACAAAGACGCGTGCAATGATCGACGTTGTTGTGCCCAAAGCCTTGGCGGATCATCTTTTGGAACAGATACGCCTCTTCGTTGGTACATTTCGCAGAGCCAAAGCCAGCGACTTTTGTGCCACCGAGGTCTTTCATACCGTTCGCTGCGAAATCGAGCGCTTCGTCCCATGATGCTTCGCGGAAGAATTCGCCCCAGTTAGCCGGATCGACGTTCAAACCCTTTGCAGGCGCATCATCACGACGGATCAATGGCTTTGTCAGGCGGTGGTCGTGGTGAATGTAATCGAAACCAAAGCGGCCTTTGACGCACAAACGCCCTTCATTTGCCGGACCATTAATACCTTCGACGAATTTGACCTTGTCGTCTTTGACCTTGAGGGACACCTGACAGCCAACGCCGCAGAATGGGCAGACGCTTTTCACTTCACGATCAAAGTCAGCTGTGTCGCCCACTTGGTTTTTGTCCGTGACTGTAGCGGGCAATAAGGCGCCCGTTGGACAGGCCTGCACACATTCACCGCATGCCACACAGGACGATGCGCCCATTGGGTCATCCATGTCGAAAACCGGATAAGCGTTGGTGCCGCGACCAGCCATACCAATGACGTCGTTCACTTGGACTTCGCGGCAAGCACGGACGCAGAGCCCGCACTGGATGCAGGCATCAAGGTTCACAGACATCGCAACGTGACTGTCATCAAGCAGCGGGATGTGTTCTTTTTTCTGCGCAGGAAAGCGGCTCGACGAAACGTCTTGCTGCGCGGCCATATCCCAAAGGTGCGAAGATTTATCGTGCGCAACCTCTTGCTTTGGCTGATCAGTGACAAGCATTTCCATCACCATGCGACGCGCCTGCACTTCGCGCGGCTGGTCAGTTGTTACGACCATACCATCGGACGGTTCACGAATACACGATGCGGCCAAAGTGCGTTCACCATCAATCGCGACCATACACGCCCGGCAGTTTCCGTCGGACCGATAGCCCTTCTGCGGCTTGTGGCAGAGGTGGGGAATGACAAGGCCACGGCCATTGGCAACTTCCCAAATCGTTTCACCGGGCATTGCGGTGACTGCCTTACCGTCGAGGGTAAATGTGATCGCGGACATGGGCGTGCTCCTTGTTGTCAGAGCAACCTACACCATTTCCACGCACATTAAGACAGGCCATCCGCGACCCCGATCCGCACATTTGCGCCATGTGCTGTTTCCGAAGCGAAATCTGTGGGCCTGAATCGACAAAATCAATGGCCCGCAATTTTTAGGTTACCAAGACCTTTCGAACAAAAAAGCCTTGGCGCTTAGACTAGAAAAACGCTGAAGCGTTATTGATCAAAACAATGCGCAGCACTTCAAGCGCAAGAAGGGCCGCGATTGGCGAGAGATCAATTCCACCAAGGTTCGGCATGACACGACGGATCGGCGCGTAAAGCGGCTCTAGTATCCGTTGTAGCATGTTCCAAATCTGGCCAACGACGGGCTGTCGCACATTCAGAACATCAAAACTGATCAACCAGCTCATGATGAAATGCGCAAAGATAAAGAACCGGGCGACGCCGATCAGCATCAAGAGAATTTCGAAAATGGACTGCATGGTATGACCCTTGTTATGTGCCTTGCTGAGTTAAGTTCTAAGAACCGCCACCGCAAGCCCCCCACTTGCCGTAGCGTTTGAGTTGACGTTCACGTAAACCAAGCAGAATGAGTGCGTAACAGATTAAGGACTACCCAATGTTTCCTTTCGTTCGCCTTGCCAAAGATATGTTTCTGTCCCGCAACATGTCAGATCTTCCTGTTCTTGGAATTCATGTGTCTCATCACCGGTGCTGGCCCCAAGATATTGATCTTTTTATGGAAATGAATAACGGTCGCATTTTATCTATCCTTGATTTAGGGCGAACGGTGCTGGCCAAACGTGGTGGTCTTTTGACAGCGCTCAAGCAAAAGCGTTGGGGCATGACAATGGCAGGCGTCAGTGTCCGCTACCGCAAACGCATCCGACCCTTTGTGAAATTCAAAGTCGTTAGCCGCGCCGTTGGATGGGATGATAAGTTTTTCTATCTTGAGCAGTCGATTTGGATTGGTGAGGATTGCGCCTGCCAAGCCCTTTATCGGTCAGCGATCACGGACAAGAATGGCATCGTTCGTCCCCGTCAGCTGTTTGATCACATCGGTTTCGAAGGCGAGCGGCCTGTTTTACCAGATTGGGCGCAGAACTGGATCGACGCCGACCAAACTCGCCCTTGGCCACCTGAAATTACACCACATTCAGCCTAACCCAATACCACTCTTGCCTTTTCTCACCCCATCGTTGTCTTATCCACTCAATCGGGGGGACGATCATGACAATTTCGGCAAAGAAACGCATTTGGGGCTGGATGAGCTTTGATTGGGCCGCGCAGCCTTATTACACGCTTGGCCTAACGTTTATTTTTGGACCCTACTTTGCCGTTGTAGCTGCAAGTTACTTCATGGGCCAAGGCTTAGACACCGAGGCCGCAGGCGCACAGGCCCAAAGCACTTGGGCACTTGGACAAACATGCGCGGGCCTTGTCATTGCATTCACAGCGCCATTCCTTGGTGCTTTCGCTGATAATACTGGACGTAAAATGCCGTGGATTATCGGCTTTTCAGCGCTCTATGTTGTCGGTGCATGGTCACTTTGGTGGCTTACCCCGGATAGCAGTAGCCTGATGTTGTTCCTGATCCTATTTTATGTTGGTTTCATTGCCGCCGAATCCGCTTTGAACTTTGTGAACGCCTACCTGCCATCGCTTGGCAACGCAGAAGAGGTTGGGCGCATTTCAGGGTCAGGCGCATCTTTTGGCTATTGGGGCGGTCTTATCGCTTTGATTATCATGCTTTTGCTTTTCGCAGAGGACGCCACAACCGGCAAAACACTGATTGGTTTGGACCCCCTCTTTGGGCTAGACGCATCTGCCCGTGAAGGCACGCGCGCCGTTGGTCCGTTCATGGCGGTCTGGTTCCTAATATTCATGATCCCATTCTTTTTTTGGGTACGCGACGACCCTACAGACGCTGGCGATACCCCGAAGATGTCCAAGGTTTGGAGCGATCTAAAGCAAACACTCCGCAATGTTGCCAAACGCAAAAGCACCGCATCGTTCCTGATCGGGTCAATGTTCTACCGCGACGCCTTGAACGCACTCTACGCTTTTGGCGGAGTTTACGCCGTTTTGGTGCTGGGATGGAGCACGCTGTGGCTTGGTTATTTCGGAATTATTAGCGTTATTACCGCCGCCGTATTTACCTATGTTGGCGGCAGATTTGACACCAAAGTCGGCCCAAAGCCTGTCATCATTTTTTGCATAATCTTGCTCACCATCGTCAGCACAATCATCGTTGGTATGTCCCGGACCCACGTGTTCGGTATCCAACTGGCTGCGGATTCGATGGTCCCAGACATCATTTTCTTTGTCTGCGGTTCGGTGATTGGTGGCGCTGGTGGGGCGATTTACGCAGCCTCTCGGTCAATGATGGTCCGGCACACGAACCCGGAGCGCCCAACAGAAGCCTTTGGTCTATTTGCTCTTTCGGGCAAAGCCACCGCCTTTATCGCACCCTTAATGATCGGTATATTCACAACTATTACAGGCAATGTTCAACTTGGGTTCTTACCCGTCATCTTCCTCTTTCTTCTTGGTCTTGTGATGCTATTGTGGGTCAACAAAGACGGAGATCGCGCAGCATGGTCCGCTTCCTAGGCATCGTAACACTTTTGACCGTATTGGCCGCTTGCCAATCGGAAGATACCCCATCGGTTAGCCAAGCCGCGATTTCGACCCAAAACGTGGGTGATAATCGGGTGGCAAAAGACTTGTTTGGATATGTCCGTGCTGGGTCCAATCAAATGCCGGAAGCCTTTGGTGGGTATGCCAAAGGCTGCCAAGCGGGTGCAGTTCAGCTTCCCGAAAGTGGTCCAACATGGCAAGCTATGCGCCTAAGCCGGAACCGGAATTGGGGGCAGCCTGAACTTGTCGATTATGTGCAAGACCTAAGCCGTTTTGCGGCTACCCTACCGGGTTGGGAAGGCCTGTACCTTGGCGATATGAGCCAACCGCGCGGTGGCCCTATGCTTACCGGTCACGCGAGCCACCAAAGTGGTCTGGATGCAGATATTTGGATGTTACCACCTGATCGGCTGAACCTAGATCGCCAAGAACGCGAAAACCTATCTTCTATCTCAATGCGGAGATCACGCGGCGCCTACACCAACAGTCGCTGGACAGCGCAGCATGAAGCTGTTTTGCGCGCTGCCGCATCTGATCCCCGCGTTGCCCGGATTTTTGTGTTTCCGGGTGCAAAGGTCGCGATGTGTAATTCAGCCACTGGTGATCGCAGTTGGCTTAATAAAATCCGGCCATGGTACGGGCACCACTACCATTTCCACGTGCGCCTCAAATGCCCAGCAGGCGACAATGCCTGCCAAGATCAAGCGCCACCGCCAGCTGGCGACGGGTGCGCAGATGCTGCACGTTGGGTAAGCGATATATTGAACCCACCACCTCCACAGCCCCGCGATCCAAATGCGACGCCAACACCACGGCGTGGTCCAATCACAATGGCAAGCCTTCCAGGCCAATGCCTAGGCGTTTTGAACGCGGAATAAATGATCAAAATAGTATTTTCAGCTGCCATCCTTTTGATGGGCAGTCTTAGTTTTGCTGAGACCGCCCTTCTGGGTCGTTTCGTCATACACACAGATGGTGGTCACATCGGCGGGCTGTCCGCTGTGCATCTTAGTGCTGATGGAACGTCACTTATCGCAGTCAGTGATCGTGGCACACTTTTGTCTGGGACTATTTCGCGTGGAAGTGACGGTGAGATTGTTGGGATCGTTATGGGAGAACAGGCCTCATTTCAAAACCCTGACTTACCGAACAGTCGTACAAGCCGCGATTCAGAAGGTGTGGCAGTAGATTCTGACGGCACAATTTTCGTGTCCTTTGAGGGTGAGCACCGGATTGGGAAATTTGCGTCGATCAATGCACCTGAAGAAATGCTTCCTATCCCAAGGGAGTTCACAGCGCTACAAAGCAACAGTGGCCTAGAGGCTTTGGCGATTGATAGCGATGGTGCCCTGTACACGATTCCGGAACGGTCAGGGCGGTACGACCGACCATTCCCAGTGTATCGGTTCAAGAATGGTGCTTGGGATCAGCCTTATGACATCCCACGCACCGGGGCCTATTTGATGGTTGGGGCAGACTTTGGCCCTGATGGAAAGCTGTATGTGCTTGAAAGGGACTTCACCGGGTTCGGGTTTTACACACGCGTCCGGCGTCTTGATCTGGGGGCTGCGAGCGCAGAAGTGATTTTGGAAACAGGAATTGGCGTGCACGGCAATATGGAAGGTATTTCCGTATGGCGCAACGCTGACGGTCAGATGATCATGACACTTATTGCTGACAATAATTTCCGTAGCCTGCTGACGAATGAGATCGCAGAGTATCGCATCGACGGTTGACCTGTCCGCTGACTGGGCCTAGTTGGGCGCGTCCCTGAACGGTTTGGGGGCCAAGTGCCGCACCCTTGCCAAAACGGAAACCAATAAAATGAAACGTATCTTACCCGGCGTTATCGCCATGGCCGCCATTGTGGTCGCCTCAAATATTCTCGTACAATTTCTTATCCTTGACGGCCTACTGACTTGGGGCGCATTCACCTATCCACTGGCGTTCTTAGTCACAGACGTGATGAACCGCTTGTATGGAGCTGCGACAGCAAGGAAGGTTGTGTTTGCGGGGCTTATAACTGGAATTATATGTTCCTTGATCGGAACGCAGATCATCTTTGACAGCGAATATGGACCATATGCAGCTGTCGCTTTGCGTGTCGCCATTGGGTCTGCGATTGCATTTGGGGTCGCCCAATTGTTGGACGTTGCAGTATTCAACAAGCTGCGTGACGGATCATGGTGGAAGGCCCCTCTGGGATCCACACTGGTAAGCTCGACAGTGGATACGGCGATCTTCTTCACAATCGCTTTCTCGGCGCTTTTCAACGGATTGTCTCAGGCGGCGGCAAACGAAGTCGTCTGGGCACAAGACGCTGCCCCCTTTCTAACAACAGGGCCAGACGCACCGTTATGGGTGTCATTGGCTGTGGCTGATTGGGGTGTGAAGCTTGCGATTGCCCTATTCGCGCTTGTGCCATTCCGTATAATCATTAACCGAATGGCGCCCACATCAGCATAAACTTGGACCGTTCAAAAAAATATCTTGATTTTGACGGTAACTATGCCACCCTCTTTTTATAGGCGAAACATTTTGAAAGGAGGTGATCCAGTGCATCATGAAGTATTGGAGAAGGCAGTCGGGACAACTTGTGGGGTTTTTCGCTAGGGCAGCCCTTAGCTGAAGAAATCACAAGGTGGGAAACCTAACCGACCCACCTCTGCTATTCAGAGAAGGGCCACCCCATCGCCGGGGCGGCCCTTTTTCTATGTTCAAGGCCAAGCCGCATGGGGCAATGCCTAAATAGTGGGCATCAGGCGGT
>JAPKCP010000283.1 GCA_028822885.1 Yoonia sp.
GCAATCGGCACTAAGTTCCTTTGGACTGCTGGCGGCTGGTTCGACTACATGAACATGCGCACAAACGGCTTTGACTTCCACATGGAATTGGCTCGCGGCGAAGTATCATGGACAGATGATCGCGTTAAAGAAACTTTCGCGAACTGGCGTCAGCTAATCGACATGGGTGCATTCATTGAGGATCACCAGTCTTACAGCTGGCAGGAAGCGCTGAACTTCATGATCGACGGGACGGCCACATCCTACTTGATGGGTAACTTCGCGGTTGCACCATTGCGTGATGCAGGCCTGACAGACGATCAGATTGATTTCTACCAGTTCCCAATAATTGGTGATTTCCCACAAGGCGAAGATGCGCCAACGGACACATTCCACATCCCGTCCGCTGCATCTAACAAGGACAACGCACGTGCGTTCTTGTCCTATGTAGCCTCTGCTGACGTGCAGACTGCGATCAACTCTGGCGACGCACTTGGTCAGTTGCCTGTCAACGCAGCCTCCAGTGTCGATGCAGACGAGTTCCTTGAGCAGGGCTTTGAAATGCTTTCCACAAACGCCGCTGGCGGTGTCGCACAATTCTTCGACCGCGACTTCCCAGCTGAAATGGCGTCTATTGGCATGGAAGGCCTGCAAGAGTTCATGGTGTTCCCAGATAACCTGGACGACATCCTTGTACGCCTCGAAGATGCACGTGAGCGCATCTACGCTGAATAAGCTATATTGACTTTGGGGCGGACCTTCGGGGCCGCCCCTCCCTGGACTTAACCTATCCGCAAGTCTGACTTTTAGATTTTCGCATGTGTTGACCTTGGGGAGGAAACGACATCATGGCATCTGCCACCACAAATATTGAGCCCGCCCAGCGCGGTTGGTACAAACGCAACGAAATTGCGATTACGCCATGGCTGTTTCTATTTCCAGCCATCATATTTTTTGCCGTCTATGTGATCATCCCTATCGCCCAATCCTTTTGGATATCGTTCCATGATTGGGACGGCTTGGGCGAAAAAACATGGGTCGGCCTCGCAAATTACGAACGGCTACTGACCGATGACCGCAAATTTGGGATTTCCTTCTGGAACAACCTAAGATGGTTAGTCTTGTATATGCTAGCGATCCCTATGGGTCTGTTTATCTCGCTGTTCCTAAACCAAACGGTCACAGGCATCCGGCTATATAAGTCTCTGTTCTTCTTCCCTTTCGTAATTTCGCAAGTCGTCGTGGGCCTCGTGTTCTCTTGGTTCTACTTCCCAAACTTTGGACTGTTCACCGTAATCCTCGCCAACTTCGGGCTTGAAATTAAGGGCGGTGTTCTCGGCAATCCAAACACAGCGACCTATGGCATCATCGCAGCGGGCCTCTGGCCACAAACAGCGTATTGCATGATCCTGTACCTGACAGGTCTCAATTCGGTTGATCCAGAGCAAGTTGAAGCAGCACGTCTCGACGGTGCTAAGGGCCACAAAATGCTTTGGTATGTGATCCTACCACAGCTGAAACCAGCAACATTTATCGCCTTCGTTGTCACCATCATCGGGGCACTGCGGTCCTTTGATCTGATCTCAGTGATGACAAACGGCGGTCCGTTCGGGTCAACTCGCGTTCTCAGCTTCTACATGTTTGAGGAATCGCTGTCAGAATTTGGCTTCCGTATGGGGTACGGCGCGGCGATCGCGGTTGTGTTGTTCTTCATCATGTTGTTCTTCATCGTCTACTTCTTGTGGTCGATGTACCAAGACGAAAAAGGGGGCCACTAGTATGTTTCCAACACCCATCGAAAAGAGATCCCGTCAGTGGCAGATCTCTTACCAGATCATTCTGCCTATCGTTTTGATCATCTGGCTTCTGCCGCTCATCGCGGTCGCAATGTTCTCAATCAAGCCAAGCTCTGACTTTGCCAATGGCAACTACTGGGGCCTGCCCTCTAGCTTCGAATTTGCCAACAACTACGGCAAGGTGTTCTTCGAATCGAACATGCCGAGATACCTGCTGAACTCTGTCTTCATCACCATTCCAACGGTGATCGGGGCTGTCACACTGTCGGCCATGGCGGGCTTTGCCTTGGGCGTCTACAAATTTAAAGGCAACCTGCTGATCTTCTTCATGTTCATTGCAGGTAACTTCGTCCCGTTCCAAATCCTGATGGTGCCAGTCCGTGACCTGACCATTTCAATGGGTCTGTATGACACCGTGCAAGGCCTCGTGCTGTTCCACATCGCGTTCCAAACGGGTTTCTGCACCTTGTTTATGCGCAACTTCATCAAAGCGCTGCCGTTTCCTTTGATTGAGGCCGCCCGTGTTGAAGGCATCGCAGAATGGCGCATCTTCCTCTTTGTGGTCCTCCCTCTGATGAAGCCAGCACTCGCTGCACTCGCGGTCCTGATCTTCACATTCATCTGGAACGATTACTTTTGGGCGGTGGTGCTAACACAAGGACCAAACGCACAGCCGGTCACAGCAGGCATTACGGAATTCAACTCGCAATTTCGCGCAGCTTACCACCTGATGTCAGCAGGCTCGATCGTCGCAGCACTGCCACCCGTGGCAATGTTCTTCCTCATGCAAAAACACTTTATTGCGGGTCTCACACTCGGCGCTGTGAAGTAGATATACTCGCTCATGCACCGACAGAAAGGGGCGCTCCTCATAAAAGAGCGCCCCTTTCTACATCTTTGGTTCTCTAAATATCCCGGGGGCCGTGGGGGCTGGCCCCCACCCGATTTTTCCTAAAAAATCGCCTCGTCAAACCAAACACGGCTTTACCCCAGCATAACCGCTTGCCCAGTCCGCGCACTTTCCTGTGCTGCAAGTCCGATCGCAACGGCTTTCATCCCGTCCTCAGCCGTGACCTCAACGACACCTTCACCACGCACCACAGCATTGAAACGCTGGTGCTGATAGAATGTCGATCCATTGTGATCACCCGCTGCAAGCAATGTCGGATCAACTGGAATTTCTGAGGTAAACGGGCCTTTCGGCGCACGCGGCGAAATAATGATCTGCGGCACCGGCGCATCGCCCAAGGCTTTTGGCCAGAACCGTCCGGGACCGGGAACAAGCGCCTCTATCTTGGCCTTTGGACCAATCGCAATGATCTCTTCTTGGTAGCGCGATCCTTCGGCAAACATACACAATTCCAACATCGCGCGGGCACCGCCCTTAAAGTCGATAATTACATAACCATGATCCCAGATATCTGGTGCCTGATCGTTGTAGCGTTCCTCAAGATGATTAAATCCCTGCCCCGCTGACGCCATCACGCGCACAGGTTCATCCTTCAAAATCAGGCGCATCAAATCAAAGAAGTGACAGCATTTCTCAACCAAAGTCCCACCAGTTTTCGCATTAAACCGGTTCCAATCACCAATCTTAGGCAGGAACGGAAACCGATGCTCGCGCACGGTCAGCATCTTAATCCCCCCCGTCGCCTGCTCTGCCTGCTCAATCAATGCAGCGACAGGCGGCATATACCGATATTCCATCGCAACCCAGAACGGGGCAGGATAATCTGCCGCCAACTTCGCAATCAACTCAGCTTGCGCAGGGTCAGTATAAATTGGCTTTTCACACAACACCGGCAACGGCCGGATTGCG
This sequence comes from Yoonia sp., assembly GCA_028822885.1. Lineage (GTDB taxonomy): Bacteria > Pseudomonadota > Alphaproteobacteria > Rhodobacterales > Rhodobacteraceae > Yoonia. The sequence continues at coordinate 3,595 of JAPKCP010000283.1, forward strand.
GCGATCACCGCCAATTGATCTACATGCAAATAGTTCGGACTGACAATCACCAGCGCGTCGATATCCTCAAAAGCAAGCAAATCCTCAAGGCTATCCGCCACATAAGCCTCGCCAGCTAGTGTCGCGCAGCTTTCTGCCAAATCGCGCACAGGGTCAAAAACCGCCGTAACCTTCCCGTGGGGAAGTAACCCAATATTCTGGATATGCTCGCGGGCCATCATCCCACAGCCGATAATCCCATACTTGACCAAGTCCAACGTCATCATCCTTTTCCGATGCGCGAAATATATCGCGCCTTATTATAATCGAACCATGTCCGCGAGTATTCAGCAGCTGTACCCGAGGCATCAAAACTAACCCGCTCAATGTATCCCGCCGCGTCTCCAGCCTGCACAGGAAAGGTATCGCCGCCCCAATCCGGAACCACAGCCACGCCAATTTCATCGACAGCAGACCCGATAACCAAGCCCAAGCCGTGACGGTAAAAGTGGTACAAAGACTCGCTTAGGTCATCTGCCGTGACGACCTCACGGTAGGATGCATC
>JAPKCP010000032.1 GCA_028822885.1 Yoonia sp.
TTACCTGTATGAAATCACCCCCTCTCGGCAGATTGCTTCGCAATCGCCTGCCGGGCAATGGACGGCTTCCAAGCAAAGCCGATCATCGACAACTGGATCGAGTTCTACAGCTCCGAACGACCTCACACTGTCGTTGATAAGCGCACGCCGGACACCCCATACTTCGGCCAAGCGGAGACACGAAAAGCGGCATGAACAGAAACCAGATGTATCTTAGCCAAGCTGCAAACCTATCCTAAAAAGCAGGACCACTTCAAACCTCCAGCTAGCACTTCTGATTGATCGAATGTTATTCCCCAATGGTGCATTGGGGTTTTTCGCACTGGGTGCGGTTCTATCGCACCCAGCTTTGGCACATGGTTGCTCCAGTCACTGTAACTTAATCGTAAAAGACTGATTGCAATGTCTGCCTTAGTAAGCTGATTTGAGTTGGCTTATTTTCAGCAAGCCAGAGAATGAGCCAACTCGGAGTTGAGGGGCTACCCCACAAACTTCGACAACAACATCGACCCGTTCGTCCCGCCGAACCCAAACGAGTTTGTCATGACCGTATCCAACCCAGCGTTCTCGACAATCTCAGTCGCGATCTCTTCGGGTTTCAACGCGGGGTCCAATGTCTCCACGTTGATCGACGGCGCGATGAAGTCGTTCTGCAACATCAGCAGGCAATACACCGCCTCGGATGCGCCAGTGGCGCCTTGGGAGTGGCCGGTCATCGACTTGGTGGATGATACGGGCGGGGTAGTGCCTTCGCCAAACACACGGCGTACCGCTTCGATCTCGCCCACATCACCGACGGGCGTCGAGGTGCCGTGCGCGTTGATGTAGCTGATCTTGCGACCTTCGGGCAGGGTCTTCAAAGCACCGCGCATCGCGCGTTCGCCGCCTTCACCAGACGGGGCAACCATGTCAGCGCCGTCGGACGTTGCGGAAAAACCAGTAATCTCAGCGTAGATTTTCGCACCACGGGCCTGCGCGCCTTCCAAGCTTTCCAGCACCAGCATCGCGCCACCACCAGCGATTACGAAACCATCGCGGCCAGCGTCAAACGCACGGGATGCTTTTTCAGGCGTGTCGTTATACTTTGAAGACATCGCACCCATTGCATCAAACAGGCAGGACAGCGTCCAGTCTAGTTCTTCACCCCCGCCCGCAAACATCGTGTCTTGCGTACCAAGCGCTACCTGCTGTGCGGCCATGCCGATGCAATGCAAGGACGTGGAACAAGCAGAGGTGATCGAAAAGTTCATCCCCTTGATCTTGAACGCAGTCGCCAAGTTTGCAGACACGGTCGAGGACATCGTCTTTGGCACAGCAAACGGCCCGATGCGTTTGGTAGCCCCAGTGTTTTCGACAACCTTGTGCGCCGCGAACATGGCGGACGTTGACGGCCCACCGGAGCCTGCAATCACACCCGTCATCGGGTTCACAACTTGGCCGTCTTCAAGGCCAGCGTCTTCAATCGCCTGCTTCATCGCGATGTAGGAATAGGCGGCACCGGGGCCCATGAACCGCAACGTGCGCTTGTCCACATGGTCCGCGATATTCAGCTTTACGTTGCCCGCAATCTGGGACCGAAAGCCGTGTTCGGCCATGTCGGCGTTGGCTTCAATCCCGGACTTGCCGGCTTTCAGAGAGGTCAAAACCTCGGCTGCATTATTTCCGATGGGGGAGACGATCCCCAAACCTGTGACGACGACGCGGCGCATGAGCAGTCCTTTTCTTAAGTCGAGGTATGTGTAGGCGAGGGGGTTTGGGGGGGCAAGGGGGGAGGTTAACGGAGAAAAGAATGAGATTGTCGCTCAAAGCGATCGAACTGTTACTGGCCACCCTGGCTCATCAAAAATTTCTAGATCTAAGGAAAGCCTAAGCACAAGACCTAGTATTTCCCAATGCGGTTCTTGAGTAACATTTCTAAAGCTGCAAAGATTTATTCCGCTTTCGGTTTGTCGATGGCCCCAAAATTATCTTTATGCTGGATCACATGCTGCAACGTCAATTGACCATTGCTTCCTGCAATTGCTGCGGCATCGAGAGCGATATTTACCGCAATCAGTAGCGCCATTTCTGTTTCACTAAGCGGGCTTTCCAGCACTTCTCGGTTAGCTTGCATGGAAGCCCCTGATAAATATGATTTAATAGCGCTTTATTTCCGTCGCAGCGTTCAACTCTCGCTCAGCGCCACCTTCATATCCTTCACGATGTAAATCACCTCACCGTCAGCCTCGACGATCCCGTCAGCCACGCCCATCGTTAGGCGGCGGGTTTGGATCGCTTTGGTGAAGTCAATTTTGTAGGTCAGCATCTTACGCTCTGGGCGCACCATGCCGGTTAGTTTCACTTCGCCAACACCAAGTGCATAGCCACGTCCCAGCCAACCGCGCCAGCCAAGGTTGAATCCAGTCAGCTGCCACAAGCCATCAAGGCCTAAACAGCCGGGCATGATTGGGTTGCCGGGAAAGTGGCAGTCAAAGAACCACAGGTCGGGTGTGATGTCGAACTCTGCGATGATGTGACCTTTGCCGTGGGCGCCGCCATCGGCCGATACCTCAGTAATTCGGTCCATCATCAACATAGGCGGGGCAGGGAGCTGCGCGTTGCCGGGGCCAAATAGATCGCCTGCTGCGCATTTCAAAAGGGCTTCTTTGTCAAAACTGCTTGGATACTGGGTCAATGGATTGGCTCATTTATGATATGTTACTTTGGGTTATCTTATCATTTGGACGGTCTTAAGAGCAAGAGCTGGGCCTACCCCCGATGCAACAGGTATCCTGCAAAAACTGTTTTCGTTTGATCCTGCACAGATTTCCCCCATATTAGGAGAGAGCGAGGAGACAACTGTCGATGATTGAGACTGCAACAGACCGGGGCAACACATGGCTGGCGTCAGCTGAATTGCGTCCGACGCGCCAGCGCGTAACATTGGCCAAGTTGCTCGTGGGTGATGGTCAAAACCGTCACGTCACAGCGGAAAGCCTGTTTGATGCGGCATCTAAGCATGGCGAAAAGGTGTCATTAGCGACTGTTTACAACACGCTGCGCGCGTTTTGCGAGGCAGGCTTGATGCGCGAAATCACGGTTGATGGCTCAAAAAGTTATTTTGACACGAACATCAGTGATCACCCCCATTTCTACTGGGAAGATGATCACAAGCTGACTGATGCCGGGTCAGAAAAGCTTGAGATTGCGAAGCTCCCCGATATTCCGGAGGGGGCTGAAATTGCGTCTGTTGATGTCGTGATTCGCCTGCGCCGGACCTGATAGTCCAGATTTCACCTATTTGAGCGGCACTACACCATCTGCCATGATCTGATCATTCAAGCCTGTTTGTGGGTATTTTATGACGATTGGTTGGCGACGACGGCTGGGCTTGGTGCCTTTGGTGTTGCGTTTTTTCCGAATGAAGGCGGTGGTCAGACCATTTCCAGCATGACCCAACGGTTGATTGGCGTCGATGCGACCCCGATCATACACTACCTATCGGCATTTGTTTTCTTCTCGTCTTTGGCGGCGTTTTGCTTCGTCAAATGTGCACGAACTTGCCGCATGGGACGTCGAAAAATCTATATCGCCTGTGGTTGGACTATTATTGCAGCCCTCGTGCTGACCGCGATTGCGGTGGTCTTCAAACGCGCTGTTGGTGGGATTGGAAAAGAGATTGTGCTCGATTACAATCTCATCTTCTGGTTCGAGGCGATGGGGATTTGGGCGTTTGGGCTGTCTTGGATGGTGAAAAGCAAAGCCGATCTTGCCCTGTTCGATAGGGCGCGACGTCAGGCCAATACAGCTCCAGCACTGGGTGGTCTGGACGATGAAAAATAGATTAACTTGGCACCATTCAGATTGTATTAACTAAGGCCGTTCTAGTCTGTGTGTATGACGAAATTTATGCACACATCTTCACCCATTGGATCTATGTTCTTTACTGTTCGCTTGCAGGATCCCAAATCAAGTTTGCTTGTGGATCAGGTTGATGTTCTCCGCCAAGCCATTCGTGTTTGTCGCAAGTCGATGCCCTTTGAGATAGCAGCGGCCGTCATTTTGCCTGCGCGGCTTCATATGATCTGGATACTACCGCGTAGTGACATCGATTGCGCTGGTCGATGGAGGATCATTAAATCGACGTTTTCGCGGCATTGCCCAAAACCTGATTCATCAGATTTAACCCTCTCGATGATCAAGCGGCGCGAAAAAGGCATTTGGCAGCGTAGTTTTTGGCAGCATGATATTCGCGATCAAGCGGATTACGATCTGCATGAGCATCTCATCATCCATGCGCCAGTATCAGAAGGGCTTGTAACCCGCCCGGGCGACTGGGCTTTGTCGTCGTTACATACACGCGGATTGGGGCGGGCAATGCAAAAGCGTCATGTGCCGCCGCCTGCATTTTTACGGCAAACGGCTGATGCATTGTTTTAGAACCACTGACCGGGTTCCATCATGCCAAGTTTCATGAGCTGACTTGAGGACCATTCAAATGGTGTTGAAGACCTCCATTTGAAATCATGAATAGCATTTCGGCTGCCGGGATTGCGTTTCAGCGCTTTTGCCGTGCGGAATGAACATACCGCTGCCGTCAGGTTGTTGTGCCACTGACAGGCGTATGTGTTGAATTCTGGAATATTAAACGTGTGGTCTGGTCGGAGTTCCAAACCGGGGCGGGCCCGAAAAAGGCTGACACGATCAATCCGACGGCGCATCCATGGCACATGCTCTTCAAATCGCCACCGTAAGCCGCCAAAGAAATCAAACTGCCGTTCGTCGTAAGACTTACCATTCCAGCGGGCGAGCGCATAGTAGCCGGACATATCCATTTGGGCGTTCTCAAGAGAAACCGCATTTGGGGCCAAGTTTAAGTCGCCTGCGTATAGATCAATGGTAAACGTCAGGATCGTCTCGCGGCGTTCTTCTGTATTGAAGGCAAGCATTTCGCCGATCGTGCGATCTTCTGAGAACGGGTAGTGCAGATATTCACTGTTGTAGCAATAATACATCCATAAACCGGGGGCGGCTGCGATCACGCGATTTACGGCAGTTTCTAAGGCTGCATCCGCAGTCATATCGTGAACAACCCAATGCACGTTCGGGGCTAATTCTTCGAAAGGTGCAATTTCATCGCCCGCAAAAACAACCAATGCCTGAAAACCAGCCCGCAAATGATGATCAATTGTTGATTGTATCTCAACGTTGTCTTCTGCCATGATTAAACCGACGGGCCCTTTAGCCAAGGCCGCTTTGCCATTACGCAAAAAAGTGGAAAGGTTTGGGTAGGTCATAGTCGGGTCCGTTTATGGATCATCTGCTGCTCAACTCTCTTGTGCCGTAAAGTTTGCCTGCATTGCAAGCGCGGCCCTTGCAGGTTAGATACGCGGCTGATTTCGCCCCCTTTAGGATGTCCCAGATGTCAGACCGCACGCCTGCCCCAAAGAAGCTATATATTAAAACATATGGATGTCAGATGAACGTCTATGACAGTGAACGCATGGCCGAGGCGCTGGGCGGGAAGGGTTATGTTGAAACCAAAACGCCCGAAGACGCAGATATGATCCTGCTCAACACATGCCACATCCGCGAAAAGGCTGCGGAAAAGGTGTATTCCGAACTGGGCCGCATGAAGCCGTTTAAGGTTGCGAACCCTGATTTGAAAATCGGTGTGACTGGATGTGTGGCACAGGCCGAGGGTGAAGAAATCATGCGCCGCCAGCCAATGGTTGATTTGGTTGTTGGGCCACAAAGCTACCACCGCTTACCTGCGATGGACGATGCCGTGCAAGCTGGGAAAAAGGCGCTCGATACCGATTTTCCTGACGATGATAAGTTTGACACGCTCAAAACACGCGCAAAGGTTAAACGTGGGCCAACTGCATTCCTGACGGTTCAAGAAGGCTGCGATAAATTTTGTGCGTTCTGTGTCGTACCCTATACGCGCGGCTCCGAAGTCTCACGTCCTGCCGATCGGATCATCCGCGAAGCACAAGAATTGGTTGAATCTGGCGTACGCGAAATTACGTTGCTGGGTCAGAACGTCAACGCCTATCATGGCCACGACAAGGGTCTTGCTGGTTTAATCTGGGCATTGGACAAAGTTGATGGGTTGGAGCGCATCCGATTTACGACGTCCCATCCTAACGACATGGATGAGGCGTTGATTGAAGCGCATGCAACCTGTTCAAAACTGATGCCATATTTACACTTACCAGTTCAGTCGGGGTCTGATCGTATCCTTAAGGCGATGAACCGCAAGCACACGGCTGAAAGCTACATCCGTGTTATCGAACGAATCCGGGCAGCGCGGCCCGATATTTTATTGTCAGGCGATTTCATTGTTGGTTTCCCGGGTGAAACGGATCAAGATTTTGAGGACACGTTGTCATTGATCCGCGAGGTCCACTATGGCCAGGCTTATTCTTTCAAATATTCCACACGCCCTGGCACGCCAGCTGCCGAAAAGCCGCAACTGCCTGAGGACGTGATGAAGGTGCGGCTTCAGCGGTTGCAGGGCCTCTTGCGCGAACAACAAGTCGCCACGCAAGAAAGTATGGTGGGGCGTGAGGTCTCGGTTTTGTTCGAAAAAGCAGGCCGCGAGACGGGGCAGATGATTGGGAAGTCTGAATATTTGCACGCTGTGTTCGCGGAAGCACCTAATGATGTCATTGGTCAGGTTCGAAAAGTGAGAATCACCAAGTCCGAAACTAATTCATTGGGCGGAACTATGGCTGAGCAGTCATAGTACGAACGTCTTTTTGTTGTTAACCATGCTGCAATGTCTTGCGTTAATCGGTACTGTTTCCACTTCCGACACAATATGTGGTTATTAGTCCTTCCAAAGCGGCCTAATGCTGGTACCCTTGTGTCTAACGTAAGGTGAGTGGGCGGTAAGAGGTTCCGTCTTTATTTAAGACGCAAAACGAGGGATATTGTCGTGGCGAAAATCAATTTCATGAAATCATCGCACGCGGTGGGTGCAATTGCAGCGGCAGCCCTGTCGTTTGCGATGGTTGCATCTCCTGCATCTGCACAACAAGCTGCTGGCGCACGCACAGTTGTTAGCGAAGAATACACGCCAACGATTTGGGTTGACCCGGATGGGTGTGAGCACTGGGTATTCGACGACGGTGCTGAGGGCTTCATGTCCCCACACCGCAGCCGTGACGGCAGCCCCGTTTGTCGCCGCCAAGAAGTGTGCGGCGTTATGCCATCTGATACATTGTTTGCAAACGATGAAGCTTCGATATCGGAAGGCCGCAAAGCGCAGCTGATGAATTATTTTGCAGGTCTCGGCGTCTACGGCGTTATGATCTACGGTCACACGGATTCGAATGCATCTGACGAATATAATATGCGTCTATCTCAGCGTCGGGCTGATACGGTTGCAGGTATTGCACAAGCAGCAGGCGTCAACGTTGTTGAATCCCGTGGCTTTGGTGAGCGTCGGCCAGTTCAGGTGGGTTACTCTGCTGCTGCGCTGCAAGCGAACCGTCGTGTTGAAATCATTTGTCTGAAATAAGGAGCAGTATGATGAAAATGGTAAAAGCTACTGTGCTGCTCGTTGCTGGCCTGTCTGTATCAGGTTGTGTAGGCGGTGTACGCACTGGCCTTGAGCGGTCTTTCGATGGTGGGATTGATTCCAAATCCCTGTCTCAGCTTGTTGCTGGTATTTGGGTGGATCCAAACGGCTGTGACCACTGGATCATTGATGACGGTCTCGAGGGTTATCTGTCAGAACGTCTTACACCCGATGGCCGTCCGGTTTGTTCTGGCGTTGCCCCACCAAACACAGCGACTGGCCCGTTCAAAGAAGGGTCTAACCTCCCTGACCCTGCCTAAGTTCGGAGCATTTCAGATATTCCTAAAAAAGGCCGTGGTGTTTTCCGCGGCCTTTTGCCGTCTTTAGGGCAAATCATGTGCTGCAGTGCTTGCGCCTCTTGACGCATCTTGCGACCATGACGTTAGTACAGTTTATCCGCGCTTAATCAGGAGATTTGATTGACCAGTAGCGACCAGACCCCCGACAGTGGTGTTCAGCACAACCAAGAAGTTTCTGAATCCCTGCTCGCTTTTCCAGACAATTTTTTACTAATTGACCTGTGTGGTGAATTTGACCGCAACCTTGCGACTCTCGAAGACAGGCTTTTTGTACAGATTATCCGACGTGGTAATGAACTTGCCATTGTCGGTGAAGAGCAACCGCGCAAAGACACCATTGACATTCTAAAGTCGCTTTACGGGAGACTTGAGGCTGGGAAATCGCTGGATGATGGTGATATTGACCGTGAATTGCGGATGGGTTTGGATGATGTTCCCGGCGCAGCACCCGGTGATCAGAAAGAACTGTTCAAGGGCGTCAGCGGTGGACGGGTCGAAATTAAAACTCGCAAGAAATTGGTTGAGCCGCGTACCGACGCTCAAAAGGCCTATGTGCGATCCCTGTTTGAAAAAGAACTTGTGTTTGGCATTGGTCCTGCTGGAACGGGGAAAACCTATCTGGCCGTCGCAGTTGCCGTGAATATGTACATAAATGGTGAGGTTGATCGAATAATCCTGTCGCGTCCCGCTGTTGAGGCAGGCGAAAAGCTTGGCTATCTGCCCGGCGACATGAAGGACAAAGTCGATCCTTATATGCGCCCACTTTATGATGCATTGGATGACTTTCTTCCCGCCAAGCAAACTGCCAAACTGATTGAAGAAAAGCGGATTGAAATTGCACCACTTGCGTTTATGCGCGGGCGGACGCTGTCGCGGGCCTTTGTCGTCTTGGACGAAGCACAGAACGCGACGCCGATGCAGATGAAAATGTTTCTAACACGGCTTGGCGAAGGGTCTCGAATGGTGATCACGGGTGATCGCACTCAGATTGATTTGCCGCGTGGCGTGACATCTGGACTATGGGACGCAGAACGGTTGTTGAAAGCAATTCCAAAAATCAGCTTTAATTACTTCACTTCAAAGGACGTTGTCCGCCATCCTTTGGTGGCTGCCATTATTGAGGCCTATGAAGCAGATGATCCAAAATGACGGTTGATTGCATCATTGAAGACCCGCGCTGGGCGGACATCGACTTTGAAACGTTGGCAGAAACGGCGTCGGATGCTGCCTTTGCGCGTCTTGGACTTGAACCAACGGTGTTTGAAATCAGTCTCCTTGCTTGTGATGACAAACGCATCGCGATCCTCAATGAGGATTTTCGTGCTAAAGCGACGCCGACAAACGTTCTCAGCTGGCCGTCCGATGAACGGGCAGCAATGAACCCCGGGGAAATGCCCGTTTTGCCATCTCCCGGCCCTGATGCAGAGATCGGGGATATCGCAATTGCGTACGATACCTGCGCCCGGGAGGCGGCTGACCAGAAAAAGCCGCTTAACAACCATGTGATTCACCTGATTATTCATGGAACATTACATCTTTTAGGCTTTGATCATGAAAATGAGCCAGATGCCGCCCTTATGGAGGGGTTAGAGACGGAAATACTTGGCAATTTGGGTCTGCCTGACCCATATAGATATTAGTCCATATTTGGGCATGGTTAAGGCAAGGATTGATGGGCGACACAACTGAAGGATCCTCTGGGGCAGCGCAAAGCGCGCTGAACGATGAGAGTGAAGAGAGCAACCGCGGCTTTATTGGCCGTTTTTTTGATGCCTTTGGTGGACCGGGGGACACCTCTGACGCTGACCCTGGCAAGCCTCATCTGATTTATCCGCAGCCCGCGATGCCGGGCATGAAAAACCTGCGGTCCATGCGGGTTGAAGACGTGGCAATTCCCAAGTCAGATATCGTCGCCGTCCCGGTGACCCATTCCCAAACTGACCTGATGGCAGTTTTCCGCGAAAGTGGGCTGACGCGGCTGCCGGTCTATGACGGCACTCTTGATACCCCGCTCGGCAATGTGAACATGAAAGACTTTGCTCTCGCTTATGGGTTCCAGCAGGACGCGGGACCGTTTGATTTGCGTAAAATCCTGCGACCGTTGTTGTTTGTCCCACCATCCATGCCGCTTGGTGTGTTGCTGCAAAAGATGCAGCAAGAACGCAAACATATGGCGCTTGTGATTGATGAATATGGCGGCACGGATGGCTTGATTACGATTGAAGATCTGATCGAACAGGTCGTGGGTGCGATTGAAGACGAACATGATGTTGAGGAAGAAAAGCTGTGGGTTGAAGAAAGCCCCGGTGTTTATCTGGCCTTTGCAAAAACCCAGTTAGAGCCATTTGAGGCTGAATTGGGTATTGAACTGACCGCTCATGATGAGATTGACGAAGAGGAAATCGACACTCTTGGCGGGCTTGTTTCGATGCTGTTGGGTCACGTTCCGGCGCGAGGCGAAGTCGTGGCACATCCAGATGGGACCGAATTTGAAGTCGTCGATGCAGACCCTCGTCGTATAAAACGTCTGCGGGTACGTCTGCCACATGCTCAAAAAGCCTGAGACGATTATGCAGCGCTTTGCTGCATTAGGGTGGGCCAAGCGCGGCTTAATCTTAGCCGCCTTGGGCGTGATTGTTGGGCTTGGCCATGCACCGCTGGATTGGTGGTGGGCCAGTCTGGTTGGTCTTGCCGTAGCCTTTATCATCACGCGCAATGCGCCCGATTTGCGCACAGCGCTTTGGCAGGGCTGGGCGCTGGGCCTTGGATATTTCGCATTTTCGCTGCGGTGGATCGTGTCGCCATTCCTCGTGCACATCGAACGTGATGGCTGGATGGCCCCGTTTGCGCTGATCCTGATGGCATCAGGATTTGCGTTGTTTTGGGGTCTTGCTGCGGGTGTCACCCAAAAGGTTTTCAAGGGGGGAATGATTGGATTTGCCCTTTCGATCGTTGCTGTAGAGGCACTTCGGTCGTTGATCTTGACTGGGTTCCCGTGGGCGTTGTTGGGCCATGTTCTTGTCGCGATTCCGACGTCGGAAATGGCAGCACTTGGTGGCCCACATTTATTGACGTTTCTTGTTGTGATTTTTGCGCTGTGTCTTGCAGCGTTTCCAACGGGGCGTCCGGGACTTGGTGCAATTGGGATAGTGACGATTATATTGTCCATGGTTGTTTTTGGGATCACACGACCTTCGATGGCTCCGCAAGAGAGTGAGACGATCGTGCGGTTGATCCAGCCCAACGCTCCGCAGGATGAAAAGTGGGACATTGAAAAACGCCACGTCTTCTTTGATCGTATGCTTGCATTCACATCTGAAGGCGACGTGCCTGACCTTATTGTTTGGCCTGAAAGTTCGATCCCGGCTTTACTCAATTATGCGGATGATGAGCTGGAACTCATCTCAGAGGCAGCGCGGGGTGCGCCGTTGATTGTTGGCGTCAACCGAGCACAAGCTGGGCTTTACTATAATAGTTTTGTCCTTCTTGGCCGAGGTGGAGCGATTGATGCTTTTTATGACAAACAGCACCTCGTGCCATTTGGGGAATACATTCCGGGCGGCGATTTGTTGCACAATATGGGCATTCAAGGGTTCGGGTCGTCCTTTGGCGGTGGGTTCACACCCGGTTACGGGAAGCGCACGCTTGATGTGCCGGGGATTGGTCCAATCCGACCATTGATCTGCTACGAGGGTATTTTTGCTGAGGAAGTCGGCGGTACAGAAATTCGCCCCCGCGCCCTTATCTTGATCACCAACGACGCTTGGTTCGGTAAGGACGCGGGTCCTTATCAACACCTCGCTCAGGCGCGGTTGCGTGCGATTGAGCAGGGTATTCCTATGGTGCGGGTCGCCAACACGGGTGTGAGCGCTATGATCGATCCATACGGTGTTATTACGGCTTCAATCGACATGAATACCGCTGGTTATATTGATGCAAAGCTACCTCAAGTGCTGCTTCCAACGCCTTACAGCCGGCACGGGGATACTCCGATATTGCTGTTGCTTTTAGTCTTATTGTCCGGGCTCACATGGTGGGGGCGACAGATTTAAGTTGACCAGCAGGGGGTCGCGCCCTACGTCCCTCGTTAGCCTGTCGCAACGGCTTCCTGACGCGGCAGTGATACACTTTGGAGCACTATTCATGGCCAGACAAGACTATATTTTTACCTCAGAATCTGTTTCTGAAGGGCACCCTGATAAGGTATGCGACCGCATTTCGGATTCGATCCTTGATGCATTCCTTACCGAAGAACCTGAAGCGCGCGTTGCGTGCGAAACTTTTGCGACGACCAATCGGGTTATTGTCGGCGGAGAGGTCGGCTTATCTGACCAAACCAAGCTGACCGAGCATATGGGCAAGATTGAGGGAATCGTGCGCGGGGCGATCCAAGATATCGGCTACGAGCAGGACAAGTTTCACCATGCGACCTGTGAGGTGACAAACCTCTTGCACGAACAATCCGCGCACATCGCCCAAGGCGTTGATGCGGCAAGCGACAAAGACGAAGGTGCCGGTGATCAAGGCATCATGTTCGGTTACGCGACAACGGAAACTGAAGAACTGATGCCCGCCCCGATCCAGTATTCTCATGCGATCTTGCGCCGCTTGGCTGAGGTTCGCAAAGATGGGACAGAACCAACGCTGCGGCCTGACGCAAAAAGCCAAATCTCTTTGCGCTATGCAAATGGTAAACCAGTTGAAATTACGTCGATTGTCCTGTCAACGCAGCACGCGCTGGAAACACAGACAAGTTCGGATATCCGGGCTATTGTTGAACCTTACATTCTTGATGTTCTGCCCGATGGTCTCATCACTCCGAAAACCAAATGGTGGGTGAACCCGACTGGAACGTTTGTGATTGGTGGACCTGATGGCGATGCAGGCCTAACGGGCCGCAAGATTATCGTAGACACATATGGCGGTGCAGCCCCGCACGGTGGCGGTGCGTTTTCTGGCAAGGATCCAACGAAAGTGGACCGCTCAGCGGCATACGCGGCGCGGTATCTGGCCAAGAATGTTGTGGCATCTGGCATGGCTGAGAAATGCACAATCCAGTTGTCCTATGCTATTGGTGTGGCAGAACCGCTGTCAATCTACGCGGACCTGCATGGGACTGGTGACGTCGATCCGGTCGCGCTCGAAAAAGCTATTTCTCAGGTCATGGACCTGACCCCGCGTGGCATTCGTAACCACCTGGAGCTTAATCGCCCAATTTACGCGCGCACTGCGGCCTACGGTCACTTTGGCCGTGCACCAGAAGCAGATGGTGGGTTCTCTTGGGAGAAAATTGATTTGGTCGATGCGCTGAAAGCTGCAGTTTAAGCTTTTCCAAATCAACAGGGCAAAAGGGGCAGATTGCGCAAGCGGTCTGCCCTTGTTACATCGCAGCCCATGACACAGGATAAACACCCCACTGGCGCCCCTTGGCGCAATTTTTATGGCCGCTTCAGAGGCAAAACCATGCGGAGCAGTCAGCAAGGGTATCTTGATGAAGATCTCGCAGCGCTGTCGCCGGGGCTTGTCGATTGGGACGTGAACCCAGATCGCAATCAAATCGATCTCAAAGCGCTGTTTGCAGATAAAGAAATCTGGCTCGAGATTGGTTTTGGCGGTGGGGAACACATGGTGCATATGGCTGCAACATACCCCGACATCGGTTTTATCGGGTGCGAGCCATACATGAATGGCGTGGCGATGCTGTTGGGTAAGATCCGCAAAGCTGGGGTGACAAACCTTGCAGTGCATCCGGGTGATGTGCGGCATATGTTTGATGTGCTTCCTGAAGGCTCAATTTCAAAGGTCTTCCTCAATTATCCAGATCCGTGGCCTAAGACGCGGCATCATCGCCGTCGGTTTGTGACGCAAGAACACCTTGTACCACTTCACAATGTTATGAAGCTTGGGGCTGAGTTGCGGGTTGCGACGGATATTAAGGACTATGTTCGCCAGACCATGGAAGAAGTTCCAAAGGCTGGTTTTACGTGGACGGCTGAGCGACCTGACGACTGGCGCGTGGCGTGGGACGATTGGCATTCAACGCGGTATGAGCAGAAGGCGATCCGTGAGGATCGTACGCCGCACTACATGACGTTCCGCCGCAATTGATCTTGGGGGCGATTTTTCGCGAAAAATCGGATGCCTCCGGCGGGGATTTAGAACGAACCAAAGACACGAGGGGTTGTGGACCCTTCGTGAGACCTGCGCTAGACGGGACCGGAAGTTAAAACGGAGCACCCCATGTCCGGCCACGGTACACCTATTCCTATGACATCCCGCCCTTGCGGCCCCCTGACAGGTGAGGCCAATGTGCCCGGCGATAAGTCGATTTCGCACCGATCCCTAATTCTTGGGGCTATGGCTGTTGGCGAAACTCGGATCACTGGGTTGCTTGAAGGTGAAGATGTTCTTGATACGGCCAAGGCCATGCGTGCTTTTGGGGCCGAAGTGATTAACCATGGAAGTGGCGAATGGTCGGTTCACGGTGTTGGTGTTGGTGGCTTTGCAGAGCCTGATCACGTCATTGACTGTGGGAATTCTGGCACTGGTGTGCGGTTGATCATGGGGGCGATGGCGACCTCGCCGGTCACTGTGACCTTTACTGGCGACGCATCGCTGAATGGTCGTCCGATGGGTCGTGTCACTGATCCGCTCGCCTTGTTTGGCACGCAGACTGTTGGCCGCCAAGGTGGGCGTTTGCCGATGACCCTCGTTGGTGCCGTTGACCCATTGCCCGTCCGCTATGTTGTTCCTGTGCCGTCTGCGCAGGTGAAGTCAGCGGTTTTGTTGGCCGGTCTGAATGCCCCCGGCCAGACTGTTGTGATCGAGAAAGAAGCCACCCGCGATCATACTGAACGCATGTTAAAAGGCTTTGGTGCAGAGCTGACAGTTGAAGACACGGATGAAGGCCGCGTGATCACATTAACGGGTCAGCCTGAGCTGAAACCGCAAGACATTATCGTACCGCGTGATCCGTCCTCGGCTGCTTTTCCAGTTTGTGCAGCGATCATTACCCCCGGCTCTGATGTGCTGGTGCCAAACATTGGTTTGAATCCCACCCGCGCTGGCCTGTTCACAACCTTGCAAGAGATGGGTGCTGACCTTGTGTTTGAGAATATGCGCGAAGAAGGCGGTGAACCTGTCGCTGATCTGCGCGCGAAATTTTCGCCCAATCTGAAGGGTATTGTTGTACCACCAGCGCGTGCTGCGAGCATGATCGACGAATATCCGGTCTTGTCGATAGTAGCATCTTTCGCGCGGGGCGTCACTGATATGCAGGGCGTCAAAGAATTGCGTGTGAAAGAAAGCGACCGGATTGATGCAATGGCTAAGGGCCTTCGTGCCGCTGGTGTGAGTGTGGACGAGGGCGAGGATTGGTGGAAAGTCACGGGTCTAGGCCATGGCAATGTGCCGGGTGGTGTGACTGTCGCCAGTGTTCTGGATCACCGAATCGCGATGGCGTTCATGGTGATGGGAATGGCCACGCAAAAACCAATGACAGTTGATGATGGGTCCCCTATCGCTACATCATTTCCGATATTCGAGACCCTGATGGGTCGTCTTGGCGCGCAGCTTGTTCGGAACAACACATGACGTTTACTGTGGCTATCGATGGCCCCGCAGCGGCGGGCAAAGGCACGATCTCAAAGGCAGTCGCGGCCCATTTTGGTTTTGCACATCTGGATACAGGTCTGCTGTACCGTGCCGTTGGGGCAAAGGTGAATGCAGGTATGGATGCCATCGAAGCGGCCCAAACGCTTGACCCGTCTGACCTTGAAAACGATGCACTACGCACGGCACAAGCGGCGCAAGCGGCCAGTCAAGTGGCCGTCATCCCAGAAGTTCGTGCCGCTTTGCTCGCGTTCCAACGCAGCTTTGCAAACCGTGGCGACGGCGCCGTTCTTGATGGGCGTGATATTGGGACGGTTATTTGCCCTGATGCGGCTGTGAAGCTGTATGTGACGGCCTCTGCAGTGTGCCGCGCGGATCGCCGGTATCAAGAGCTATTGGCAAAGGGCCATGACGTGACAGCGACAGGTGTCCTCGAAGATGTGATTGCCCGTGACAAGCGTGACAGCGAACGTGCGACAGCGCCAATGGTTGCAGCTCATGATGCTATTGCAAT
>JAPKCP010000284.1 GCA_028822885.1 Yoonia sp.
GCAACCAGTGCGCGAAGACGCTGGAACTCATCTTCATCACCGCGCCCTTTGGCGGCACCAACTTCCTTAGAAGCCTTGTTTGCATCGGCTTGCGCGCTTTCTGCGGCTAGAATTTTCTCGCGGCGTGCTGTGTCGATGGCCAGAATCTCGGACGACAGCGCTGCATCGCCACGACGGGACAGAGCTGCGTCAAAAGCGGCGGGATTGTCACGGATCATGCGGATATCATGCATTTGTTCAGTCCTTATCTTGGCGATTTGAAAACGTGACCCCATATGCCTTAAACAAAGGGTGCTGTGAACCACGAAAAGCGCATACGCCGCGTTGCCATTCCCAGCCCCCCAACCTAATGTGCCGCGACTTCGGGCAACACCTGTCCGGACAACAGTTAATCTAGACCGAGGACCGCCATGCAAGGTATTGAATCACTTGTCCCACTGATCCTAATTTTTGGTATCATGTACTTCCTTCTGATCCGTCCACAGCAAAAGAAGCTGAAACAGCATCAGGCGATGGTCACGGCCCTGCGCCGGGGCGACCAGATCATCACCCAAGGTGGCGTGATGGGCAAAGTCACGAAAGTTAAAGATGATAGCAACGAAGTTGAAGTTGAGATTGCAACAGGCGTAAACGTTCGCGTTGTCCGCTCAACTATCGCGACCGTTGTGAACAAGACCGAACCCGCCAAATAATTCGGCCGGGGAGGCCATCCTAGATGTTGCAGATTTCCGCATTCAAGCAAACGATGATCTGGCTGACCTGCGTGGTTGGTCTTATACTGGCGTTGCCGAACGGCTTTTATACAAATGTTGAAAAGCATAATGATGCGGCGATCCTCATTGATGGTGGCCAATCAAACGAAGCGCTAGAGGCCGATTACGGCCTTTGGCCTGACTTCTTGCCCTCAGGCCTTGTGAACCTTGGCCTTGATTTGCGCGGTGGTGCCCATCTGTTGGCCGAAGTGAAGGTTGAGCAGGTTTATGCGTCCGTTATGGACGGCATGTGGCCGGAAATTCGCGATACACTGGTCGCTGAACGCGATCTTGTTGGTTTCGTTCAACGTGATCTGGATGCGCCTGAAAATATCCTGCGGTTCTCAATCTCTGAGGAAGCAGGCGTTGCCCGCGCCCTTGAGTTGGTGCGCGGTCTTGCACAGCCGATCATGAGCCTGACAGGGGCTGGGGCGAGCAACATAGAAGTCGTGGCGAACGGGAACATCTTTACCGTCAACCTGTCCGACGCCGAAAAGCAGGCCGTTGACGAACGTACCATCCTGCAATCGCTTGAAATTATCCGCCGCCGGATCGATGCTGTTGGTACGCGCGAACCGACAATTCAGCGTCAGGGTACATCGCGTATCTTGATCCAAGTTCCCGGAATTGGGTCCGCTGCTGAAGTCAAAGTCTTGATTGGCACAACTGCAAAGCTGACGTTTCAGCCGGTTGTAGGCCGTGTATCTGACCCCAATGAAAACCCCGGTTCTGGCAATGAGCTTGTCCCATCTCTCGATCAAGAGGGCGTTTATTACATCCTCGAACGTACCCCCGTTGTGTCAGGTGAAGAACTGACCGACGCGCAGCCTGCGTTTGACCAGAACAGCCGTCCTGCGGTAAATTTCCGATTTAACCCGACTGGTGCACGGAAATTTGGTGATTATACGCTCGAAAATATTGGCGCGCCCTTCGCGATTGTCCTCGATAATGAGGTGATCAGTGCGCCCACGATTCAAAGCCACATTCCGGGCGGTTCTGGCATTATTACCGGTGATTTCTCGGTTGCTGAATCCACAAACCTTGCCGTGTTGTTGCGGGCAGGTGCCTTGCCCGCTGAACTAACCTTTTTAGAAGAACGGACTATCGGGCCAGAGCTGGGCCAAGACAGCATCGATGCGGGTAAAATTGCCTGCATCGTCGCGGGCCTTGGTATTCTGATCTACATGGCGTTGTCGTATGGCCTGTTCGGTATCTTTGCGAACATCGCGTTGATCATCAACGTGGCCTTAATCTTTGGCCTGCTGTCGATGATTGGGGCCACGCTGACGCTTCCCGGTATCGCGGGGATCGTGTTGACCATTGGTATGGCCGTGGATGCGAACGTTATTATTTTTGAACGAATTAAAGAGGAAATGAAGACTGCCAAAGGTACCGCCCGCGCGATTGAGCTGGGCTACGAAAAAGCGCTGTCCTCGATTCTCGATGCGAACGTCACGACCTTTATCACTGCGATGATATTGTTCCTTGCAGGTTCTGGCCCCGTACGTGGGTTTGCGATCACGTTGGGTCTTGGTATTTTGACATCTCTCTTCACAGCCATCTTTGTGACCCGTGCGATCATCGTGTTCTGGTATGGACGCAAACGTCCAAAAGACTTGCCGATCCGCGGTGTTCTGAAATTGGTCAAAGACAATACAGCGTTCAATTTCTTCTCTCGCGCGAAACTTTGGCTGGGCATGTCGTCTGTACTGGTGGTCGTGGCCCTTGGGTCGTTCATGCTGCAAGGTCTGAACTATGGGATCGACTTCCAAGGTGGAACCTCGATCCGGACGCAATCAGAGCAAACGATTGATGTTGGCGAATACCGCCGTGCGATTGCGCCGCTTGAACTTGGTGATGTTTCCATCACCGAAGTGTTTGACCCCAACTTTGCGGCAGATCAGAATGTCGCAATGATCCGTATCCAAGCCCAAGATGGTCAGGAAAGTGTCGCTGTGGAGACTGTCGATTCAGTGAAAACGGCGCTGCAAGCAATTGATGCATCTGTGACGTTCCCATCTGTTGAATCCGTAGGGCCAAAGGTGTCGGGAGAGTTGATCAAAACAGCCTTCATTGCGGTTGCCTTGGCCGTTGGGGCAATTTTGCTCTATATTTGGTTACGGTTTGAGTGGCAGTTTGCGGTTGGTGCAGTTCTTGCGTTGATCCACGATGTCGTCCTGACGATCGGGATATTCTCGGAGCTGCAGATCAAGTTTGATCTTGCGATTATTGCAGCCCTACTGACAATCGTGGGCTATTCAATCAACGATACGGTGATTGTGTTTGACCGGGTGCGTGAGAATCTGCGCAAGTATAAACAAAAACCTTTGAAAGACGTCCTGAATATCTCAATCAACGAAACGCTGAGCCGGACATTGATGACCTCTGTCACGACGATGTTGGCCCTCCTGGCGCTGTTTGTGCTGGGTGGCGATGTGATCCGTGGGTTTGTGTTTGCGATGATGTGGGGCGTATTTATTGGTACGTATTCTTCAATCTTCGTCGCAACTGCAGCCTTGCTGATGCTGGGTGTAAAGCGGGATTGGTCAAAGAAAGCCTCGACTGTTGGCAACCAATACTCAAATATTGACGCTTAAAAAGGGATTGCGATGCGCCTGACCGAAGTTCAGTTTGACGAAAGCAGACCGATTGATGGCTACGGTCCCGGTTTCTTTCGGATTGGTGGTAAGATCTTTGAGGGTGCTATCTGCGCGTTCTCAACGGGTGTTGTGACTTGGGACGGATATGCTGACATGGACATGATCCTTGCCAAAAAGGATGATATTGACGTGTTGTTCGTTGGCACTGGCGCTGAAGTCGCGCATGTCCCTGAAACCTTCCGTGACCCGCTTGAGGCAGTTGGCATTGGGGTTGAGGTGATGGGGACTGCTGCTGCGTGTCGCACCTACAACGTGCTATTATCCGAAGGGCGCCGCGTCGCGGTGGCCCTGATCCCGGTGTAATTTATGCTCAAGGTCCAAGACCTGACATGCACACGCGGTGGTGTTGCGGTGCTTGCCGGGGTTGGCTTTTCAGTTGCTGCGGGGGAAGCGCTTGTCCTGCGTGGTCCAAACGGTATTGGGAAAACGACGCTGTTGCGCACATTGGCTGGGTTGCAACCAGCACTCAAAGGGCAGGTAATTGCAGGGTCTGAAACAACCGCCTATGCGAGCCACGCGGATGGGGTGAAAGATGCTTTGACCGTTCGCGAAAATCTTGCGTTCTGGGCTGAGGTTCACGGAAGTGAACTGGATGATTCCGCATTTAACCACTTCGATATCGCAGATTTGCAAGACCGGATCGCTGGAACGTTGTCAGCGGGTCAAAAGCGGCGGCTTGGATTAGCTCGGCTTGC
>JAPKCP010000285.1 GCA_028822885.1 Yoonia sp.
GATCACGAAGTTTTCAGCGCCCAAGAAATAAAAAAGGCAGTTGCTGCGTCTTTCGAAGGCCATGCAAAACCACATGAAGAAGGCCTGACGCGTGTGTTTGATCGTATCAATGACCAAATTGGCGACCTTAATACGATTGCCAAAATGGGGACCTATCTGAAGGCTATTCAGGAAGCCGATGACCGTTTCACGGGTCGTGCGATCAAGAACATCACCGATGCCGTAAAGGTGCGGGCGATGGACTTTGAACTGCCTGACGAATGGATGGAAACCCCAGAGCTGTTCTTGTTCAAAGACTACGACGCCAAGAAGGCCATGATTGCTGATCTGCGCAAACCGATCACGACGGACATGGTCCTGCAAGAAATCAACCGCTACGCCGACAGCGAATTCCGATATGCGGATAAGTCGGATGAAGTTGCGATTGAAAACATGGTGCGTGATTTTGCCCGACAGGAAGAGGCGAAGCGCCGATATCTGAAAGACAATGGCTGATGGCCGACGCATTTAGCACAGGTCTGGTCATCCCAGCGATTTTCTTGGCGTTGATGGGTTGGCTTGTTCCAAAGTTGATGTCGACTGTGATGCCAGAAGGGGTGAAGCCGCTGCTGCTGCTTTCGGTATTTGCCACGTTGACCATGTTTGTGATTACGAGCGTTGTGTTTGTTGTGCTTTATCTTGTCCAAGGGGCAACATTGACCGTACTGACGGCAACCGGGTATGGTGACACGGTTGTGTTCTTGGTCCGGCTGTCCTTGTCCGCCGCGATTATTTGGGGCCCTATTATGGTGCTGTCGATTGCAGGTCTGCCGCGCACGTGGACGAAGGTGGAGTGGTGAAATGCATAGACTGATCCAAAATGGCCTAATGTTTGGCAATCTGATCATGGTTGATAGTCCGGTACTGGTCGAACGTTACAACCGTGCGCTGCTACATTTGACGCGCCTTGAAACGTCTTTGACTGAGTTCCACATCGACATCTCTGGGTATTCGCCCGAGGTCGGGGATGAGTTGCACGATGACGAATATCTCAATCACGCAGGCGTGAACCGACAGTTCATATTGCTCACGACAGAACAGAAAACAGCGCCTTTGTTAAACGCGAAATTTTCAACGTCACGCGGTATTCTAAAGCAATTCATTCTTGATAATGAAACGCAATTATTTGCTTTAACCGCCCGCGATGCGGTTGCTGGGGAATTGGTGAATTCGGTCTATGACGTGGATGTGCCTGCAAAGCTATTTGATATCCGTAAGGTCACTGTCGAGGCTGACACCACCAAAGGTACGGTTGCAACGGCCAAAAAATTGCGCGGCATGATCACTGAATTTAAGACCGAGCCTGATGCTTGGTTCGACGATGTCTTGATTGGCCGCATGATCACGCTGGCCAAAGAAACTGGGGATGTGACGCGCAATCCGGTGTCATTGGAGGCAGCTGAATTTGGGCAAGAGAACTTTTGGACAGCGCATTTTGGCGGGATTTACGTGTTTCGCGGTGTGGAACATCCAGCGGCGATAATTCGCGGCGATAAGTCAGCGATCAAAGACATCCCGATGCCGTTTGAATTTGACTTTGAGGAACGGCGTGGAATCGCAAAGTTTCTCGAACTCAATGAATTGGCGGAACCTATCGTAAAAGCCAAAGGTGTCGATGCCGCTGCGATCCTGCATCAAAAGATGGATTTTATGGTGGCTGAAGCTGCCTCGACCATGGGTGAAGACCTCACTGGTGCGACACGGCGTGATCTTCGGCTACTTGGACGGCGGTATGCTAAATTGTTGCCCGAGGCTTGGCAGGGGCTTGCCGCATTGGCTCGTTGGGCGGAAGAAGATGGGCCTTGGCCACGGATCACAGCGGATCATCCGGCTTATTTTTATACCTTGCGTGCAAAAGATCACGCTGATGCCGACTTGGTGAATATGCTGCTGGCTGAATTGTCGCCGCTTGATATCCGTCAGCTTTTCATCTGCCACAAAGAGGCGTTTTATCAGATATACGCGCAGTGGAGCGACGAAAAGAAGGACTACGTTGTTGATTTCCTTGTGCGAGAGTATCAGGTCGATAAGGCTGGTACACGAGAAGCACTGTTCGGACATGAGGCCACGATGGAGGAACCCGTGGCGAAGCGCGCGCGTAATGCAGGGCCATGGACAAGCAACGGTGGGTATGAAATCCGCCAGGATGTGATAGAACGGGTTGGCCCTTGGGGCAGCGTCGGAAGGAAATAGGGTATGGGATTGGTTCGTCTTGTTGTTTTTGGGTTCATTGCACTGGGGGTGATTTACCTGTCGATCTCGCTTTATTCACGATCTGTTCGACGTGAAAAGCTGGAAGATGAATATGACGAAACTCCAATTGCAAACATGTCCCGCGCTGAGTTCGTTGAAAAGGGTGTCATTTCCTATAACAATAGCTTTCGCCCGAAATTGATTGCCCTAATTTTTGTGATTCCACCCATCATCGTAGCGTCCATCGTCTATATTACTAACGCAAATTGAGGTCCGCCATGCGCCGTATTCGTATTTTCTTTCGCCTCGCGATTTTTTTGATCTTTGGTCTGACATTTCACTATGTTTTGCCGCAGCATGACATCGTTCGGGTGACGTCCACTGAGATTATTCGGACTGATTTTTCTAGCTTCAACCGCTTGTTTTACGCTCAAGCAGATAGTGGGTCAGTCGAACAGCCAACACGTGATTTGCGATTAATCAACACAGAGAAGAAAAAGACGTTTCTGTTCGGATTTGTGCCGCGCGACACAACTGGCGTGATGGTTTACCGCAATGAGGATACCGGTTGGATTTGGCCGCCGTATTTTAAATTTGACAGCTCTGACCTGCAAGCTGAGGCGGCGGCGCTGGCGCGGGGCGAAGAATGGGCCGTGATCACGCATTATGGATGGCGCATTCGCTGGGCCTCTATCTTTCCAAATGGGATTGCTGTGCGTGCTGTGGCAGGGCCTGATGTGAGTATCACGCCGTGGTTCAACCTCGCCTTTTTCGCATTTCTGCTGTTTGGGTTCTTCTTTGTACGGGCGATGTGGAGGCAGCTTCGCGAACGATCAGTGGACCCTTTGTTGGATAGTGCTGGGCACCGTTTAGACGAAGTGCAAGCCAGTGTGGCCAAACGCCAAGGCCGTCTGCGCCGATGGCTGAATACATGGCGGTCCAAAGACAACCAGCGCTGAACAATCAGAGGGCTGCCGTTTAAACATATATTAGGGCTTGGGGGGCTTTGCCCCCCTCTGCGTTTTAAATCGCCCCTACAATATTTTGTCCAAAGGAAGCGAATGCGTTATTCCCCGTAAGGCACCCATACGTTTTTGACTTCTGTTGCCGCGCGCAAGGTGTCCTTCATCGTTGGTGATTGCGTGATCCACGTGCGTTTGAGGTTCAGTGCACTGCCCGCTTCGATGGTTTGCGCGAGGTTCTGTGGTGAAAATGACCAAACTGCGTCGATATCCATGTGCTTGGCAATATGCGGTGCGAGTTCTGATGGCGATCCTGTGAGGATATTCACAACACCGGCCGGCACATCAGATGTGTCTAAAACCTGATAGAAGTCTGTGGCAACCAGTGGGAATGGATGGCTTGCAAGCAGCGTAATCCGGTTTCCCATTGCAATTGCAGGCGCCATTGCTTGGATCAAGCCCAGCAGGGGGCTATCATCGCAAAGCGCTGCAATTTTGCCAACGGGTTCTTTCATCGCCAGCGCGACGCCCCTGATTGGGACGCCGTGAACTTGGCCGTCGTATTTGTCTGCCCAAGCAGCTGCGGAAAAGAGCGTCTGGATTGATTTTGCGACTTCTTCCGTTCCAGCTTTACCTGTCATTGCCTTGATCCGGTTGGCGAATTCGTCTGCGCGTGCCGATAGGTTCTCTGCAATGTAATATAGGATTTGTGCGCGCAGATGGCCTGTTGTTTTTGACCAACCTTTGGCGGCATTCATCGCTTCAACCGCGTTTCGTACGTCTTTGCGACTGGCTGCTGAAACGTGGCCAAGCAATGCCCCTTTGGGGGAAAAAACTGGTGTGCTGTACCCACTGTCAGGCCGTGTTTGTTTGCCGCCGATATAGAGTT
>JAPKCP010000286.1 GCA_028822885.1 Yoonia sp.
GAATGGTGGAGCCTAGCGGGATCGAACCGCTGACCTCCTGCATGCCATGCAGGCGCTCTCCCAGCTGAGCTAAGGCCCCATCTTGCGGATCAAATCCACTTGGGTGCAACCTACGTTACATGCTGCTGTTTATGCAGCGTGGCGGGCGAGATCAAGATTAAAAACCTCGCCCATCACGAAAATCTTAAACGAATGATTAGTCGTCGTCGTTGCTGGCAACGTCGGCAATCTCATCGAGTGAGACTGTGTCGTCGTCGTCATCGTCAAGAACGTCGTCGCTAAGATTGGCGTCGTCGTCATCGTCTTCTTCGTCATCCAATACCAGATCGTCTTCTTGATCTTCGTCTTTGGCTTTCGACTTCTTGGTCTGCGCGTCTTCGGCATCGGCAACCATGGTCCGGGTCTTACCAGTCTCAACGGCCACTTCTTTACCCGTATACGGGCTGATCACCGGATTGGCGTTCAAATCGTAGAAGCGTTTGCCGGTTTCGGGGCAGAGGCGCTTAGTGCCCCACTCTTCCTTAGGCATAGGCTAATTCCTTATAAATCTGGTCGTGCTCTTGCAGCGGATCGCCGCCAACTGTCATAAGCAAAGGCGAGTGTCAAAGCCTTTGGCACATATCAATAACGGAACCTTCGATATGGGCCACCATACACTCCATGGCAACCCCCCGATTGAGGTGGCATTGCGTCGCTCTACGACGGCAAAACGCTTGTCGCTGCGGGTATCGCGGCTGGATGGGCGTGTCACGCTGACAATCCCCAAGCGGGCCAGGATACATGACGGTGTTGCCTTTCTTGAAGAACGCGAATCGTGGCTCCGCGGGCACCTGTCCGAAATCCGCGAATTGCATGTGATGCAGTCTACGGGAACCGTGCTTTATGCTGGCCGTGAATTACCGGTCATCATAGGGCAAAGCAAGCGGGCGCTTTTAACAGAAACTGCCTTGCATGTCCCCGATGCAGAAACAGCAGGGACGAAGGCCCAAGCGGTACTAAAAGCAAAAGCCCGTGATGTTCTCGCTGAGGCCTCTGACAGATATGCAGCGGCGGTTGGGCGGTCTTATGACCGGCTTTCGTTGCGTGACACGCGGTCACGCTGGGGGTCGTGCTCGTCCAAGGGGACGTTAATGTACTCTTGGCGCTTGATTATGGCCCCTCCTGCCGTGCTTGACTACGTTGCGGCACACGAAGTGGCCCATTTGGTTGAGATGAACCATTCACCGGCGTTCTGGGCCGTCGTTACGCGTCTATATGGGGACTACAATCCGCCGCGTCGGTGGTTGCGTGAGAATGGCGATCAATTGCACCGGGTGCAGTTCGGCGATTGACCCGCAGTCGATTTGTGATCACATACGCGATATGATTTTATCGCGCCCAGTTGACCCCACCGCGCCCGCCCATGAACGGGTTTATCGCGCCTTGCGCACACAGATCATGCACGGGGTACTCGCACCGGGTGCCGCTTTGACCTTGCGGGGTATTGGCAAGGAATTTGACGTCTCTATGACACCGGCCCGCGAAGCAGTGCGCAGGCTTGTCGCAGAGGGCGCGTTGTTCTTGTCTTCGTCTGGCCGTGTGTCCACGCCCGAACTTTCGAACGACCGGATTGAGGAACTCGCCTCGTTACGGGCGATGATCGAACCTGAATTGGCTAGCAGGGCTTTGCCACGCGCCCACTTTGCTTTGATTGAGCGGCTAGAGGCGATTAATCAAGGTGTCAGCCAAATGGTGGCACGCCACGATTCGTCGGGTTATATTCGTATGAACCTTGAATTTCACCGTACACTCTATTTGCGTGCGCAGGCGCCCGCGATGCTGGCTGTGATGGAAACAGTCTGGCTGCAACTTGGGCCGACAATGCGCGCGCTGTATGGACGCTTGAACAGGACAGAGCCTCCACACCATCACAAACTGATCTTAGCAGCACTGAAGGCCGGTGACGAGCCGGGTTTGCGCCTGTCCGTACGGACCGATGCGACGCAAGGTCTGCGGATGTTAAAAGCTTAGGTTTCCCGCCGCCTGCGCAGCTTAGCTGTCATCCTGACCAGTAGAATAAGAATTTTGTGTTCATGTTTCCAGCATGGGACGTGCTATTCAAAACCTACCACATACCCGAGGGCGGCTGGGCCGTGAAGTTTGTCCTTTCGGGTGTCGACGAATCTGAATGCTCTATTTTTGGACGTTTTACGCACTGCTATTCAGTGACCTGTGGCGCAAGACCAAGGCATCTGCTGACCCCGCGGACGAGGCCAGCAAAAAACTAATTTACATATGGATTGCGCCGTCGCCACAAGCCAGTGCTGCTTCGCGCACAGCCTCTGAATAGGTTGGGTGTGCGTGACACGTGCGGGCGAGATCTTCGGCAGCGGCACCAAACTCCATCGCCACACAAATCTCGTGGATCAAATCACCGGCCATTGGACCGATGATATGGGCGCCAAGGATGCGGTCAGTCGCCTTATCAGCAAGAATTTTCACAAAACCGTCGCCCGCAAAATTCGCCTTGGCACGGCCGTTGCCCATGAACGGAAACTTGCCGACCTTATAAGCGCGGCCTTCGTCTTTAAGTTGCTCTTCTGTTTTCCCAACGCTGCCAACTTCTGGATGCGTGTAGATTACACCGGGGATGATATCATAGTTAACGTGCGGATGCTGACCAGCGATACCTTCGGCGACAGCCATGCCTTCGTCCTCGGCTTTGTGGGCCAGCATCGGACCTGCAATCGCATCACCAATCGCAAACACACCAGCCACATTGGTCGCATATTTGCCATCAGTCTTGATCTGACCGCGATCCGTCATTTCAACGCCAAGCCCCTCAAGACCAAGGCCCGTTGTGTATGGTTTCCGACCTGTTGAGACCAAAACTGTGTCAGCATCAACCGTATGTTCGCTATCGTCTTTGCGAAGTTTGTAGGTTACGGAAGCCTTATTATTCTTAGTCGCAACAGTCTGAACTGCAGCGCCAAGGATGAACTTAAGACCCTGCTTTGTCAGTAACTTTTGGAACGCCTTGGCGGTTTCTTTGTCCATACCGGGTGTGATTGCATCAAGGAATTCGATGACAGTGACCTCAGACCCGAGACGCGCGTAGACGGACCCCAATTCAAGGCCAATGACGCCTGCGCCGATCACAACCATTTTCTTGGGGATCTTGCCCAGTTCCAGCGCACCGGTTGAGGTCACGACAGTCTTTTCGTCAACTTCGACACCCGGCAGTGAAGACGGTTCCGACCCTGATGCGATAATGATGTTCTTCGCCTCGTGGATTTCGTCACCAACCTTGACCTGTCCGGCTGCTGGGATTGATCCCCACCCCTTAAGCCAGTCGATTTTGTTCTTCTTCATCAAGAATTCAACGCCGCCCGTATTCTGGCCAATGACGTTTTCTTTGTAGGTTTGCATCTGCTTCCAATCAACGGAAGGTGTCTTACCCTTTAGGCCCATTTCAGCAAAATTATGCTCCGCCTCGTGCAGCATGTGAGTCGCGTGCAGCAACGCTTTGGACGGAATGCACCCAATATTCAGGCAGGTACCACCAAGCGTGTCGCGGCCTTCCACGATGGCTGTCTTCAGACCGAGTTGGGAACAGCGAATTGCGGACACGTAGCCGCCTGGGCCTGCACCGATAATGATGACGTCGTAGCTAGCCATGGGATGTCTCCTTGAGGCGAAATTGCGGTGTATAATCGGCGTGCACCGCGCGTACACCGTTTTGTTAAAATAATAACGCTGACACGATCATCAACATCGTTGCAAAGAACCCTATGGCCCAAATGAGCGATCGCCAAGGGGTCCAGCCAAATGTGTAGGCTGGGATATAAAGAATGCGGCTGCAAAGGTAGGTCCAAGCGCAGATCGCGGAAAATCCGGTGGTCTTGTCGCCAAGGACGACGACGACAACGGCGAGGGTGTAGAAGATCAGCCCCTCAAAGTGGTTGTTCATCGCGCGTTGCATACGACCAGCAGTGCCTTCAAGGGTGATGTGTTTGTCCCGAGGGCCCATTGCTTTTTTTGTGCCGATCTGGAGGTTCGCAAAGACGGCATAAAGGGTGAATTGGAGGCCTTGGAGGAG
>JAPKCP010000033.1 GCA_028822885.1 Yoonia sp.
AGAGCAAAACAGCCTACATTTACCGCAACAAGAAACCAACACACAGGCCCTCATGTCCTTTCTCAAACGTCTTTTTGGTAAACGTCCATTGGGGGGCAGTGCAACCTCTCACTTTGACAGCCCCATCGCGCCCGCAGCCCCGGTCTTTATCATCGGGGACTTGCATGGGTGCCAACCACAACTGACCAAACTGCTAGACACGATGGCCGCAAAAGACCCGACCGCACCGCGCGTCTTTGTTGGTGATTACGTGGACCGGGGTGAGGATAGCGCCGCGGTCCTGCGCACACTTTTCGCGATGAAAGACGACCCCAGCGTCATCTGCCTTGCAGGCAACCACGAAGATATGATGCTGGGGTTTCTGGATCATCCTGAAACCAAGGGCCAACGCTTTCTGCGCTATGGTGGCTTGCAAACGCTTGCCAGTTTTGGAATCGGTGGCGTCATAAACACCAGCGAAGGTGAGGCCCTTGTGGTGGCTTGCGCCGCATTAAAAGACACAATGGGTCACGACATAATCGACTGGCTGCGCACCCTGCCTGCGACATGGCAAAGCGGCAATCTGGTTGTGGTGCATGCGGGCGCTGATCCGGTGACACCCCTGACGCTACAATCTGACAAGACATTTAAATGGGGCCACGGCGACTTTGCCACTGTCCTGCGCACTGACGGCACATGGGTGGCTCATGGCCATACGATCGTGGACACAGCCAACACGGATGGCGGCAAGATAGCGCTGGACACCGGGGCCTATGCGACCGGTCTGTTGACAGCAGCTTATGTGACGGCGGGGGATGTTACGTTCCTCCAAACCCGCTAAAGACTGATTTAAGGTTTCAACGAAAGCGAATATTATGCGCGTATTAGTCACCGGCGGTGCCGGGTATATTGGGTCTCACACCTTGGTAGAACTGCTGGGCCAAGCCCATGCCGTCTGTGTGCTGGACAATTACGACAATGCATCCCCCGAAGTGCTGACCCGCGTGCGCGCGCTCACCAACGGACCAATCAAAGCGTATGAAGGCGACGTGCGGGACGATAGTATGCTGGACACTGTGATGTCCGAATTCAAACCAGACGTGGTGATCCACTTTGCTGGCCTCAAAGCCGTTGGTGACAGCATGACCAACCCCTTGGGCTATTACGACGTGAATGTGCGCGGCACCCTGCAACTATTGGCCGCGATGGACAGACATAGCGTGCGCCGCGTGATCTTTTCATCCTCAGCCACAGTCTACGGCGAACCCGAATATCTACCCTACGATGAGGCACATCCAACCAATCCCACGTCGGTCTACGGGCGCACCAAACTGATGTCCGAACACATCATCTCAGATTGGGCAGCCACCCACGTGGACGCATCTGCCGTGCTGCTGCGGTACTTTAACCCAGTGGGTGCACATGCATCAACCCGGATCGGGGAACACCCGGACGGCGTACCAAACAATCTGATGCCGTTTATTGCGCAAGTGGCCGTCGGCACCCGCAAAGAACTCCAAGTTTTTGGGGACGACTACGACACACCCGATGGCACTGGCCTGCGCGATTATATCCATGTGGTTGATCTGGCGCGCGCCCATGTGGC
Organism: Yoonia sp.; assembly: GCA_028822885.1. Taxonomy (GTDB): domain Bacteria; phylum Pseudomonadota; class Alphaproteobacteria; order Rhodobacterales; family Rhodobacteraceae; genus Yoonia. The sequence goes on from JAPKCP010000033.1 coordinate 1,586, forward strand.
GGCAGTGGATTATACCAAAGATGCCACCGGTGCGCGGGTGTTCAACGTCGGGACTGGCACCAGTTATTCTGTCCACGACATGGTCACTGCTTTTGCAAAGGCTAGCGGGAAAGACATCCCTTGCGTGATCAAACCGCGCAGGTCCGGTGACATCGCGGCCATGCAAGCCAACGCGGACCGAGCCAACACAGAACTCGGCTGGAAAGCCACCCACAGCCTTGATGATATGGCGCGCAGCACGTGGGATTGGCAGTCAGCAAACCCCAATGGATATGAGACCAGCTAAACGCACAGGACACGATGGCGACCAACGCAGCGCACCACGCGTCTTCTGGCTTAAAATATCCCCCACAATTGCTTGTGTGAGCCACCTGATTTTTCGCGAAAAATCGTTTTACCGCTCAGCGATAAAGCCACCGTCAAAGTTTTGATTAACACCATCAACCGTGACCCGGCCCAAAGCCTCTCCGCCAATGGCATTATACGCACCACCTAGGAAATCACCTTCAAGCCCAAACCCAAAGACCAGTGCGCGATTCGCAGCGTCTGTCAGCGTGCCTGCTACATTGACACCGCGCACAGTGGCATCACTGGCAGGGCTACCATCGCGATCCAACGCGCCGCCACTGATCGTCAGCCGTCCATCAAGGTCGACATCATCGCTGTCCACAAAGTCGCGTGCGTTACCAGTAAACCTAGCCCCACCTGCGCTGAACGTCGCCTCAAGCGTCAATGACCCAATCACACTGTCGGTAATATCGTCACTATTGTTGGACAACTCGCCATATACATAGCCTTCATAATCCGCCCCACCTGATGTGGGGATCATCCCAAGGGCCGTATATGTGGGTGGGGTTGGCGCCCATGTGGTCAACAAATTTGTCACCGATGCCCGCTGACCCGTGGTCGTGGTATCAGGCGTTGTGGGCTCACTTGGCTTAGGGATGCCCACAGGATCAACCACAGGCCCATCAGTCGCACTACTGCCACCGCAAGCAGCAAGGCTCACCATCATCACACAGGCCACTGCGGGCCGCAAAAAAGCAAAATTTATCATATCGCCTTTGTTCCAAAACACTCAGCCGTTTTTACGGTGAAACTCTGGCTTTTTAGCGAAAAGAGCACCACGCGGATGGCATACACCCGCGAGGTTGCGATCTGATTAAGGCAGGTTGGGCCACATCCAAACCCGTTCAGGCCAGCACGTCTTACCCGCCAGCCCCTTCTATTCAGGTTTATACGGACCGTATTAAGGCTTCACGTAGCGTTTGAATTCAACTTTTTGGGCGATCGCCAGTTCTGCCATCAGCTCAGACAGATCAGCATCTGAAAATGGCTGCCAGCGCTCACCCCCAGAAATAAACCCACCCTCAAGCAAACGATCATAGATTACGCCAAAATCAACTTCGCCAAAGGACACACGGGATGGCCGGTTATCCCTCTCAGGAATCCAGTCTTGCACAAGGGCTGAGATCGTTGTGGTTTCAATCTCTTGGAACGCCTTAAGTTGCCGTGCGAAAATCTCGTCCAGATTACCCGAGCGTCGCGCAATACAGGCGACCTTTTGGTTTGCATCACAGACCAAAGCCGCCATGTGCAGCGGTGATCCATCAATGGAAATGATATGCGTCGCCGCCTTATAAGCCGCGATCTGTTCTTCAAAGGTATGCTTTTGAGGATGGAAAGCTGTGTAGCCCTCAGCCTCAAGCAGCGCCTCAAGACGTTTTTCACCCAGCATTGATCCCCGTGCAGGGGGCAAAGCTGATCGCGACACGTAAATCTTTTTCTCACCTTGGGGTGCCACACCTTTGCCGCCTTTGGATTTGATCCAATCGCGGAATTCTGGTGCCCCCTCAATCATTTCAAACATACCAAAGCCCTGTTGAGGGATATACAGCGTCTCAACACGGGTTGGATCTTCGATATTGATACAGGGAATATCTACGCCCAACATTTCGATCAGTGGGCGGAACACCCCAATCACATGCTGTGGGCGGTTCTGGAACTTCGGCACAAAAGCGACGCCGTCGATCTTCCCTTTCAGGTGATCAACCGCCCAAAACCGGCAAATGCTTTCGACAAGAAAGTGACCAAAGTGACCAAACAACGGGCCTGCAAACATATATGACCCTTCTAAAGGCACGATGTCTTCTTGCGCAGGCATTGGTGGTTCAAGGTTGATCTGGTTGGTGTTACGCCATGTGATCGACGTCTCAACAAACGCCCCATCCGCATCCAACACGCCAGATTTCTGCACTGACCGGTTGGCATCACCTTTTGGCGGAGGCACCACCAAAGCGCCTTTGAGGCACACAGTTTTATCAATAATCGGTTGGTCTAGTGGGGGGGCAGAAAACATGAACAAAGCCTATTTATCAATGAATACACTCCCGATACCGCGGCCGGGGTACCAAAGCAATGAACGCTAGACATGGCATATCTATGGCACTGGGCAAAATTTCCAAATCAGTCGCGTGCTTGTGCCATATCCATGCCCTCTTTAGGGTTTAAGGATAATATAAGCCGCATTCAGACGGATAGAGCAGATGACATTGACCACAACACTTATTGCGACAGCCCGCAACGAAGGCCCCTTTCTATTGGAATGGGTAGCCTATCACCGCACAATCGGTTTCGACCGGATCATTATCCTGTCGGACGTCTGTGCTGATGGATCAGAGGTTTTGCTGGATGCATTAGATGCGTCAGGTGCGATCACCCACATCCCCAAGATCAGCCAGAATGCCACCGCTGCCAAAGGGCATCGTAACCGCGCGTACGCCCATGCTTTGACCCTTCCAGAGGTACAGACATCTGATTGGGTGATGGTTCTCGACATTGACGAATTCCTGAACATCCATGCCGGTGACGGCACGGTTGAGGACCTATTGAGCGAGGTCGCTGATTTGGGTGACACCGATGTGATCAGCCCGCACTGGCGCATCTTTGGGAATGCAGGTCATGCCGCTTATGCAGATCAACCGGTTCTGACGACACTCACCCGTGCAAATCCCGACAGCCCGGTGCTGCACGACAAACACCTTGGCCTGAAATCAATGTTCCGTCCCGGTCCTGTGATCCGCATTGGGCCGCACCGCCCACAATTGAACGGCCAGCATACGAACGGTCAGATCCCGACAGTTTGGCGCAATGGGTCAGGCGATGATGTGACCGACCGCCTGCTTCTAAAAGGCTGGTCTGTGAACGCCAAAACACGCGGGTCTGCATTGGCCCAGATCAACCACTATATGATCCGATCGAACGCGGTCTTTGCCTTACATAACCTGATTGATCCACCCCTTGGGGGTGAACAAAGCCCGCTGTCCATGAGTGATCATACGACATTCAACACCAACCATGTGGAAGAAACCTCCATCACCAAATGGGCCAAAGCCACCGCCAAAGAGGTCAAACGCCTGCGTAAAAATGCAGCCATTGATCAAGCGCATATCGACACTGTTGCGGCGCTTCAGGCCCTAATCACAACCATGCGGACCGAAGCTGCAAGCGACACAACCAGCCCAATCACTGCACTGCTCTCACCAGAAAAAACCAAAGCGATCATGCAGGCCCAAGCCATCCCAGTGGCAACGGACGACGACAGCCCGCTACAATTGATCGACCCAGATGATATCGCGCCGCGCTGGCTTGCGGATTTGCGCAGATCAGACCACCGTAAGGGCTGGTATTATTCAGACAACAAATTCGCCGCGCAAATGACCTATCGCAGCAAGGACACGCTGATCGTGTCCTTTGATAACTTATCATCGGTCAAAGACCCTGCCCTTTCGCGCGAACCATGGGGCTATCCGTTTTACCGATCAGAAGGCTGGTCGCACATGGGCGTCATGGCATTCGAGAAGAACTGGTTTCGCGATGAGGCCCTGTTCGACTTTATCGAAGGTCAAGCCAAAGCGGGTCTATTCAAGCGTTTCAAACAAGTTGTCATGACCGGCACATCAATGGGCGCCTATGCAGCGACCGCGTTTTCAAGCCTTGCGCCGGGGTGCACCGTTATGGCGTTTTCCCCGCAATCGACACTCGATAAGAAACTGGTGCCTTGGGAAGACCGCTTTGGATCAGGTCGCAAGCAGGATTGGTCAGGCCGTTACCGCGATGCACCTGATTATTGCCACAAGGCCAAGGACGTCTTTATCGTCTATGACCCATACTTTGAACCGGACCGCCTACACGCCGACCGCTATCAGGGCGACAATATCCACCATCTGAAAAGTTGGTATTCATCGCATAAATCCGCGTTGTTCATGCGCCGTGCTGATATGCTCAAGGGTGTGATGCAGGCGACAGTTGCGGGTGAAATGACGCCACATCTATATTATAAGATGTTCCGCGCGCGCCGTGAATTGCCATGGTATTATCACGGACTAGCGGATCACGCGATTAAGGCGGGGCATAAGGGACTTGCCGGGACCCTCGCCGGGTATCTCGCCAACAATGGCCGTCCTGCGATTGCGCGGTCCATTCAGGATAGGATCAAATGACAGATAAACCTCTCAGTAGCATTTCGGCGGCAGACGCCTATACAAACGCAAAGACCAACAAGTTGCGCAGCTATCCGTCCCCAAAACGTGACGGCGACAGACTATATCCGTTAGCCTCCCCTTCGGCAAAACCGTCGTTTTCGATGAAATCCACCGACACAGTTTTCACCATCGGGTCATGTTTTGCGCGCAACGTGGAAAGCGCCCTGCTCAACATTGGCATGACCGTGACAAGCAACGAGGACCAGTTGGGCGTTGTTGGTGACAGCCTTGGGTTTACACCGAACTTCTTCAACAAATACTCGATCCATTCGATCTACAACGATCTGAAATGGGCGTTTGAGCGCGACACTTATCCCGGTGACGCCATCATCTACCCGATGCATAAAAAAGGGCTGTACGCAGATATGCAGCTTGGCATGTCCAAGCTGGAATTTAAGATGGACGACATCCGCGATTTCCGCACCCGGTATCTGGATGTGATGGCGCGGGCCAAAGACGCTGACGTGGTGATCATCACGCTGGGGTATGTGGAAACGTGGTACGATAAAAAGCTGGGTCTGTACCTTAACACATCCCCACCACAACCGCTGATCAAAGCAGAGCCTGACCGGTTTGAATTCCGCGTGCTGTCCTACAATGACATTCTGTCGGCCCTGCACGACGTCCATGCATTGCTTTTAAAACACCGGACCAAGCCGCTGAAAATGCTGGTCACGGTCAGCCCTGTGCCATTGCTGTCGACCTTTCGCGATGTGGATGTGTTGGTGGCCAATACCTATTCTAAGTCTGTGCAACGCGCTGCTATCGACGAATTCATCCGCGACGCACCCGGCGTTGATTACTTCCCATCTTATGAATTTGTGATCCTCTCAAACCCCGAACTGGCATGGTCGCGCGGCGATTACCGGCATGTGTCCCCCGACTTAGTGGCCCGAATTATGTCCAACGTGGTCACACAATATGTTGAGGGGGCAGAAAATACGCAGATGACCGTGAGCGCGCTGCAAGGGTCTGCGCGGATGTTGTATAAAGTTGAAGACTACGCAGGTGTCAAAGCCCTGCACGCCAAATACCCAGACGTGTTTGCGCAAGACGCGGACCTGTTGGTCATGCTTGGCAATGCGCACACTAAAACCCGTGAAATAGAGACTGCATTTCCCCTGTTTGAGGCCGCACACGCATTATCGCCGGACAAACCTGCCCCCCTTGAGCGGATGATCACGCTGTGCCGTCCGATGCGCAATCCAGCGCTTGCAAAGACATTGATGGAAAAACACGCAAGTAGTTTCCCAAAACGAAACAATTTCCGTAAAAATGCCACTTTCTGGTAGGATTGTTGCTGAAACAGTATCCAACCAGTGAGACACCCCTGATGTACGATGATCTGACCAAGGCCGCGATCCAGTCTGGGACCGACAAATTCGGCCTACACGACTACACCCCCAATTATCACAAGCTTTTTACACATTTGCGCACTGCACCGATCCGGATACTAGAGATTGGCGTTGGTGGCTATGCAGATGATGATCGTGGCGGGCAATCACTTGAGGTGTGGCGCGACTACTTTCCGCATGCACAGATCGTTGGCATTGATATCCAAAAAAAGACCATGGATTTGGGTCCGCGTGTCAGTATTTTGCAAGGCAGTCAGGTTGATCCCGATTTTTTAGACGATCTGGTCAAAACCCATGGTCCGTTTGATATTATCGTTGATGATGGCAGCCACCGGAATGAACATATCGTGGAAAGCTACCAGCTGCTGTTTCCCACATTGGTCCCCGGTGGCATCTATGTGGCCGAAGATGTGCAAACCTCGTTTCATCCGCGCTTTGGCGGCAGCCTTGAAATGACTGCGCCCAATTCCGTTGGGTATTTTGGCCAAATCGCACAGGGCTTATCCACTCACAGCGATGACCCCCTAGTCCATAATATCGCCGCGATGGAACGGTTCCACAACATGATCGCGGTGCACAAAAAATGCGACGGCGTGGCCCATGATGTGTTTGCCTCAAATCTGTTTGCACCCTTTGCTGACACTGCCCCGCGCGTAACAGCCATCGGGGATATGCCCACCCTGCCCTTTGCAACAAAGGCCCCCCAGTGTGCGCATGCCGGCGATCCAATTCCGCCCAGTGATTTGCTGATTGTCACCCTGACAGACACGCCAAGTATTGCGCAGATTGAAACATGGTTCGACACGGTCGCAAACAATGGCGTCATGGTCATCCGCTCGGAGACACCCGCCGCCCATTTCGGCACCGATAGCCCCCTTGGCCCCTACATTCAGCACCGTTTCACCATGCTGGATCACGTCGAAATTCTGGTCCACCACCCAGAGGCACCCATCGATGCACTTGCCGCGCAGATCTATAGCTTGGAACGCTACGCAGATGCAGTGGTCCTGCACAAAGCCCCCAACACATACCCATCAAATTTCGCCTTTGACGCCAGCAATGCCCAAGCCGCTGCCGCGATTGCGCGTATGGGCGAGGTGCTCAAGGACAGTGATCATGTCGGCGGTCTGGTGCTGTATGCCAGCATTCTGGCCCGCAACGTCAGCACGTCAGCCTCTGCTCCGCCTATTCAGAGACTGACGGCAATCGGCGCCACATCACGGGAATACTACCAAATGGCCGGTGCTCTTGCGCGATCTGAAAAACGGCTTGAAGATGCACAGGCGCTGTTCACGACCGCCTTGCAGAAATTCCCCTATGATCCCCAATTCAGCGTTATGCTTGCTGCGATCTATGCCAACCGGCGCCAGCCAAACGAGGCCGAAACGACCCTGCGCGGTGCGTATGCAAAAAACCCACGTGCGCGCAATGTCGTGGCCGCTCTATCGCGCACGCTAGAGGCTAAGTCGGAAATCACTGAGGCTAAAATGCTTGTTGAGAGCACAATCAACCTGTTCCCACAGTATATGCGCCGCGCCCGACTTGATATTTTGCGCCGCCTGGAACAAACGTTAAAGACACAGTCTAGCCCGATTTAGATTAACGGTAAGTCATTCATAAAGGCCTAATTCCCTATGCAAATCACCCCAACTGCATTGCCTGATGTGCTTGAGATCACGCCGGCCCGTTTTGGCGATCACCGTGGCTTTTTCTCAGAGACGTGGAACAGGTCAGCCATGGCTGAGGCTGGGATCGACATTGATTTTTGTCAGGACAACCATTCGTTATCGGCTGAACGGCACACATTGCGCGGGCTGCATTTTCAGGCGCCACCGTCCGCGCAAGACAAACTGATACGAGTGATCGCAGGCACGATTTTGGACGTCGCTGTGGATATTCGCAAAGGCTCACCGACCTACGCGCAGTGGGTTGCGGTGGAATTGACGGCTGAGACGGGCAATCAGTTGTTTGTGCCCAAGGGGTTCTTGCACGGGTTCCTGACCCTGACACCAGACACCCAAGTCGTCTATAAATGCAGTGACTATTACGCCCCAGAAACAGACGGCGGTATCCGCTGGAATGACCCCACGATCGGGATTGAGTGGGGCGTGGATGACGTCACACTATCGGGCAAAGACACCATCGCCCCGTTCCTTGCTGATTTTGAGACACCGTTCACGTATGAGGTCCAGCCATGAAGCTGCTTGTTACCGGTGGCGCCGGGTTTATCGGCTCTGCCGTTGTGCGCCAAGCGATCCGTGATGGACACACTGTCGTCAACCTCGACAAGCTGACCTATGCGGCCTGTCTTGAAAACGTGGCCTCGGTCGCGGACAGCCCAAACTACAGCTTTGTGCAAGCTGATATCTGTGATCGTGCTGCGTTAGACACTATTTTTGCGGATCACCAGCCCGACGCGATTATGCATCTCGCTGCTGAATCCCACGTTGACCGCTCCATTGATGGGCCGGGTGAGTTTATCATCACCAACATCAATGGCACCTACACCATGCTTGAGGCGGCGCGCAGCTATTGGGAAGCGCAAGGTCGCCCCGATAGTTTCCGCTTTCACCATATTTCCACGGATGAAGTCTTCGGATCATTAGGTCCTACCGGCATGTTCACTGAGGACACGTCGTATGATCCGCGCAGCCCTTATTCTGCGTCAAAAGCATCCTCTGACCATCTGGTCCGGGCATGGCACGAGACATATGGCTTGCCTGTTGTCCTCTCAAATTGTTCCAACAACTACGGCCCATACCATTTCCCTGAGAAACTGATCCCAGTTGTCATTCTCAACGCCCTCGCTGGCCGTCCAATTCCGATCTACGGTGCTGGCGACAACATCCGCGACTGGCTTTATGTCGAAGATCACGCTGATGCTTTGCTGACTGTGGTGCAAAACGGCGCGCTTGGGCGCAGTTACAACATCGGCGGTGAAAACGAGGCAACCAACCTTGATCTGGTGCGGATGATTTGTACGATATTAGACACTAAGAAGGCTGTATCGACACCATACGCTGACTTGATCACCTTCGTGACAGACCGGCCCGGCCATGATGCACGTTACGCAATTGATCCCCAGCGGATCAGCACGGAACTTGGCTGGCGGCCCTCCGTCACACTCGAACAGGGTCTCGAGAAAACCGTGCAATGGTATCTCGACAACGAAAACTGGTGGGCACCTTTGCAAAAACGCGAGGGTGTCGGCGCACGTTTGGGTCTCAAGACATGAGGGTTCTTGTTTTTGGTGAAAACGGCCAAGTTGCGACGGCTTTGCGCAAGCGTGCTGGCAATGATGTGCAGGTGATCTGCTTAGGTCGCGATCAAGCTGACCTTGGCACACCCGATATGCTGCGCGCTGCGATTGAAGGTACGGATGCGGACGTGATCATAAACGCTGCCGCCTACACAGCGGTCGATAAGGCAGAGTCAGACAGCGATCAGGCCGAACAAGTGAACCATCTTGCCGTTGGCACCATGGCCCGCGCGGCTGCTAAGCGTGGCATTCCGTTCCTGCATATCTCAACTGATTATGTGTTTCCAGGCGACGGTAATCAGCCGTGGAAACCAGACGGCGAGACTGGCGCGCTTGGCGTTTACGGCGCCACCAAACGGCGCGGCGAAGAAGCCGTTGAGATGGCGGGTGGTGTCTCCGCGATCCTGCGCACGTCTTGGGTTGTTTCTGCGACAGGCAACAACTTTGTAAAAACAATGCTGCGGTTGGGCGCAGACCGCGATGCATTAACCATCATCGACGACCAAACAGGTGGGCCAACCGCCGCCAATGACATTGCAGACGCGCTACTGGTCATGGCAAAAGCCTATGCAGATGGGCGCACCAAAAGCGGAATCTACCACTTTTCTGGCGCGCCGGATTGCACATGGGCAGACTTTGCAGGTGAAATCTTCAAACAGGCTGGCATTACCTGCGCCATCACCCCGATCCCGACCACTGATTACCCAACACCAGCTGCACGCCCACTGAACTCAAGGCTTGATTGCACCACATTAGAAACTGATTTTGGCATCAAACGCCCCAATTGGCGCATAAGCCTCGCAGATATTTTGAAGGACCTCACATGACACGCAAAGGCATTATCCTTGCTGGTGGCTCTGGCACGCGGCTGTATCCGATCACGATGGCAGTCTCTAAACAACTGCTGCCGATCTATGACAAACCGATGATTTACTACCCGATTTCCACGCTCATGCTGGCGGGTATCCGCGAGATCGCGATCATTACCACGCCGCAGGACCAAGAGCAGTTCAAGCGCGTCTTGGGCGATGGATCACAATGGGGTGTGTCCTTCACATGGATCATTCAAAACAGCCCTGACGGTTTGGCCCAAGCCTACCTTCTGGCCGAAGAGTTCCTTGACGGAGCGCCCTCTGCAATGGTGCTTGGCGACAACCTATTCTTTGGCCATGGCCTCACAGAAATGCTGCAAAAAGCCTGTACCAGAGACGAAAATGCAGTCTTTGGCTACCAAGTCCGTGACCCTGAACGCTACGGTGTTGTGGGCTTTGGCGATGACGGATCGGTCACAAGCATCGTGGAAAAACCCGAAAAACCTGCATCAAATTACGCAGTCACAGGTCTCTATTTTCTTGACGGAGATGCCCCTGCAAAAGCCCGCAACATCAAACCATCGCCACGCGGTGAGCTGGAAATCACAACGCTGCTTGAGGTCTACCTTGGTGAGGGTAACCTTCAGGTCCACAAAATGGGCCGAGGCTATGCGTGGCTTGATACCGGCACCCATGCGAGCCTCTTGGACGCTGGCAACTTTGCGAGAACCCTCGAAAATCGCCAAGGCCTACAAACCGGTTGTCTTGAGGAAATCGCGTTTGAAAATGGCTGGATCACACCGGGCCAACTTCGCGAACGTGCAGCTATGTTTGCCAAAAACGCTTACGGTGACTATCTGCTACGGCTCATAGACGGGTAACACCATGACCAACACTGATGTCTCAACGCTCGCATTCACCCAAGCCGCCCTGCGTCTTGAGGCGGATGCAATCTATAAGCTGGCCGAGGATATGCCGGCCGACTTTATGCCACTCGTGCAACGTATCCTCGCCATCAAAGGCCGCGTGATCGTGTCTGGCATTGGCAAATCTGGCCATATTGCGCGTAAAATTGCATCAACCCTCATGTCCACCGGCACGCCGTGCATGTACCTGCATCCAGCAGAGGCAAGCCACGGCGATTTGGGTATGATCCAACGCGATGACATCTGTCTTTTAGTCTCTAACTCAGGCGAAACACGCGAATTGAGCGATATTCTTGCCTATACCCGCCGGTTCAATATCCCGATGGCAGCGATATCCGCAAAACCTGACAGCACACTGATCAAAGCGGCAGACTACAAACTGGTTTTACCACCCTTTCAGGAGGCTTGCCCAATGGGCCTTGCCCCAACCACATCCACAACTGTGACACTTGCCTTAGGCGATGCGATCGCGATTGCGTTGATGGTCGAACGTGGATTTCAGGCCGAGGATTTTCAGGTCTTCCATCCCGGTGGCAAACTTGGTGCGCAGCTCACCCGGGTCGGTGAGATCATGCACGGCGTCGACACTATTCCTATCGTTAGCGCTGATCTTGCAATGCCAGAGGTACTGATCGCGATGACATCAGGTGGGTTTGGTGTGGCCTGTGTCACCCAAAACGACGTGCTACTGGGGATCGTCACTGACGGTGATTTGCGCCGTAATATGGATGATCTGATGGCGCGCACGGCAGGGCAAATTGCGACGTTAGACCCTGTGACTGTGCAGCAAAGCACCCTTGCAGTGTCCGCACTGGCGATTATGAACAACAGCAAAATCACCGCACTTGTGGTGGTGGACGCAGACAAGCATCCTGTTGGGATGATCCATTTGCATGATTTATTGAGGGCCGGTGTCGTATGAAAACTGCCATTTTGATCCCTGCCCGCTATGCGTCAACCCGCTATCCGGGCAAGCCGTTGGTGGAATTAACACAACCTGACGGCACCAAAAAATCCCTGATCCAGATGTCATGGGAGGCCGCACAGCATGTCACAACGCCGTGCACAGTGCATGTATTGACCGACGACGACCGTATCGCGGATCATGCGCGCAGCTTTGGCGCGGACGTCATCATGACCTCTGATACGTGCGAAAACGGCACCGACCGCTGCGCAGAGGCTGTGACCAACGGCGATGTGGACGCTGATCTGATCGTGAACCTGCAAGGCGACGCCCCCCTGACCCCACCTTGGTTTATCGACGATCTGATCGCGGCGATGAACGCTGATCCAGACGCCATGGTCGCCACACCTGTTTTGCGCTGCGACCCACTGACTTACGCGCATTTCATTCAAGACCGACAAGCAGGCCGCGTCGGTGGCACAACGGCTGTGTTCAATGCCCGAAACCACGCGCTTTATTTCTCAAAAGAGGTCATCCCCTTCATTGACCCCGGCAAAGTCCCAACCACAGAAATCCCTGTTTTTCACCATGTTGGTGTCTATGCCTACCGCCCCACCGCGCTGAAACACTACACAACATGGCCAGCAGGCCCCTTGGAAACCCTTGAAGGGCTTGAGCAACTTCGGTTTCTTGAGAACGGCCATACCGTGGCTTGCGTCGAAGTTGACGGGCGCGGTCAGGTGTTTTGGGAACTCAACAACCCTGCAGACGTGGACCGGATCGAAGCCGCCCTCAAAGGAAATACCCAATGACAGAGCCTAAAATCGTCACAGTCGGCGGCATTCCAATTGGTGGCACAAACCCGTTTGCGCTGATCACCGGACCTTGCCAGCTCGAATCCCTCGATCATGCGCGCATGATGGCTGAGAAGATCATGGAAGCCTGTGCGCCCACCGGAACCCAGTTCATTTTCAAGGCCAGCTACGACAAAGCCAATCGGTCATCCGTGACAACTGAACGTGGGCTTGGCATGGACGAAGGCCTGAGCATTCTCGCTCAGATCAAAGCTGAATTTGGCGTCCCGATCCTGACCGACGTACATGACCCACGTCATTGCGCACCTGCTGCCGAAGTCTGCGACATCCTGCAAATCCCCGCTTTCCTGTGTCGCCAGACCGATCTGTTGCTGGCAGCAGGCGAAACCGGGGCTGCGATCAATGTCAAAAAGGGCCAGTTTCTTGCGCCTTGGGACATGGGCAATGTGGCCGAAAAGATAGCATCGACCGGCAACACCCGGATCATGCTTTGCGACCGGGGAACCAGCTTTGGCTACAACACGCTTGTGTCTGATTTCCGCGGCTTGCCGATCATGGCGCAGACTGGCTATCCGGTGGTGTTTGATGCGACGCATTCGGTCCAACAACCCGGCGGGCAAGGCACAACCAGCGGTGGGCAGCGTGAATTTGCACCTGTTCTGGCACGTGCGGCCTGTGCTGTGGGGGTGGCCGCGTTGTTCATTGAAACCCATGAAGAGCCGGATCGCGCGCCATCAGATGGCCCTAACATGATCCCTGTGCATCAAATGGCGGCCCTGATTAAAACACTGCGGGCCCATGATGCTTTGGTGAAAGAGGCGCACTAGGCGCCTCTCTCAAATCAGTTAAGCAAACGCAAAACTATCTTCGGACAATGTCTCTGGCGTAACGTCAGAGAGCTGTATGCGGTCGTCACCAATCTCAATGATCGTGCGTCCGTTGCTTTCGCGGATTACAGCTGCAGCCTCCAGATCATCAAAGGTGTCAAAACCAAAGCCATTCAACTGAACAATATCCAGCGCGTCAAAGTCACGGATGTACAATTCCTGATCGCCGCGCGCAAAAATGAACCTATCCGCACCTGCACCGCCGTAGGCCTGATCATTGCCGCGCCCGACCAGAATCCGGTCGTCGCCCGCGTCACCGTATAGTTTATCATCCCCATGGCCGCCGATCAGCACATCGTCGCCGCCGTTGCCATACAGCCGGTCAGCACCATCATTACCGCGCAGGGTATTCACCCCATCAGAGCCTTGGATGTAGTTATCACCAGCCCCACCAACAACGTTAAACCGGGCTTCGCCATAGAAATACGCCTTTTCAGCCGTCTCGCTGAGGACAAAGTTGGCGCGAATGCTGGCGTCACCTTTGATGTGCTGGGTATCCACGGTCAGTGTGATTGGATCATTGCGGTCAAGGGCAGCCTGATCCAGAATTTCGATACCCCGGTTGCGCGGTGTCGCCTCAATCCCAGTTTCGAAATCACGGTAGCTGCGGATCACCTCATCAAAGGTGCGGTTGTTGAACACACTGACCAGCGGGGTTGCCTCTGTGATCTCAACGTTGATCTGAATCCGCTCACCATCAAGGTTGAAATCATTGGCATACAGATACAATCGGTAGTCACCTGCGTGATCATAGCTTGGCGTCAGGATCAACTCATCTGTGTCTTGATCCGTGTTATAGAAGTACTTGTTGCGCTTGTTGAGGTAGGAATAATAAAACAGCTC
>JAPKCP010000287.1 GCA_028822885.1 Yoonia sp.
CGACCAGCCGACGTACTGTTAGCCCAATCTAAAAGGGCTAAATCCACTTTATAGTGCATGGCCAAATTACTCGAACGCCTAATTGGATTTTCAATGCAGGCGCACTGCATTTAGCTTAAGTCGCCAACAAGCGATAATTTTGGCGAAGGAAGAGCAGTATGACAAATGGCAACAAGATAGCAATCGTAACAGGTGGACTTTCGGGGATGGGGCTGGCGACTGCGCGCAGGCTTGCGACAGACGGAACTACTGTTGTTGTTGGCGCACGTAGCGCGGGAGATGCGGCATATGTCAGCAAAATCCTTGGTTCAGAACAAGGCAATATTCACGCCGCAGAGCTTGATGTTCGCTCAAGCGAGAGTGTCGATACGTTTGTGGCCAACGTTGCTGAAGCCCATGGCAGCGTCGATATTTTAGTTAACGCGGCTGGTGTTTATGAAGAGGCCGCCGTCATAGATCATCCTGACACGATCTGGGATGATCACATTGACACCAACCTCAGCGGATCATTCCGCACGATCCGCGCTGTGATGCCATATATGAAGCGCGGCGGTTGGGGGCGGATCGTCAACATTGCCTCTGTTGCGGCGCATAATGGGATGGCAAATAATGCCGCCTATTGCACGTCTAAGGCGGGCCTTTTGGGCTTAGGGCGATGTGTCAGCCTAGAGGGCGCTGCACTTGGAATTACCTGCGTGTCGATCAGCCCGACTTGGGTGGAAACCGAAATGCTGCGACGGTTCATCGACGCCGATATCGCGTCGACAGGTCAAAGCCTTGAAGAGGTACGCGCCGAATACGCTAAGTCCAACCCACAAAACCAACTTGTACAACCTTCCGAGGTTGCAGAATTGGCAGCGTTTCTAGTGAGTGATGCAGCACGTGCTTTAACGATGGAGGACTATCAGATCAACGCGGGATCACTTTGGTAATCCAGTTTACGACGCGATAATAAGGCCGCTTCGTCACAGATTGAACTATAAGAGTTACCGGATACGCACGCCCAAGCGGCGCGGGCGGAAGTGTTGGAAAACGATGCATCTGCCCGCAAAGTATCGGGGAACGTCGCGATGACATTCGCGATGCCTGGGTCTAGATCGACTGTTGCCAACCAGTCCTTGGGCGCCAACGTGGTATAGCCATGCGGCGAGATGCGCGCGTCAGCCATCAGATTGTAGATTGGAGCGTTGGGTGCGGTCACAGGGCCAAGCAAAAACGCGGCAGCTGCGGTCACATCCGTCATTGGAAACTCTAGCCCTTCGGGCATGTAACCACCACGCAAAGACGCCTTGAGTATGATTTCATAAATATCACGTGGGTTTGGTGCGTTCAGGTCGTAAAGCGACGGCAAACGTACAATGGCGGCGGAAATACCCGAGGATTGGATCGCGACCTCTGCCGCTATCTTGGCGGCACCATAGCCAGTGATTTCATCCCACAAAACTGCAGGGGCCTCGGGCCACGGACCACCACTATCAGGGAAAACTGCACTGGATGAGGTGAAGCGTAGGTCAGCGCTGGCATCGTTACAAAACTTCAATACCGTTTCCATCCCGCGGGCCGACCAGTCCAGCATTTCTTTACGCCCAATGGCAAGGTTTACCATCGCAGCGCAATGAACGACCTGTGTGACAGAGGCCGCCAGTGCTTTGAGGGGGGCATCGTTAAGCCCAAAGCCGGGCGCATCTAAGGTGCCAGGGACCATGACGTATCGGTCGCTGGCTATGCCATGTGCCAAGGCCACTTCGTCCAATCGATCACGCGCACCACGGTTCTTATCGCGGACAAGGCAATAGATGACATCCCCCAGTGGAAGGTCACGGGCGGCTTGAGCAAGGACATGACCACCTAAAAACCCGGTGGCTCCGGTCAACAAAATACCCGGGCGGTCAAAGTTATCGGTCGGTGCAGGTGCATCCGCTTCTTGGGTCATCAGTTGGTCCAGCCGGTGCAAGGGCACATTCATCGCCAACTCAAAGTCGATGGGGCGATCATAGGTTTTTTCCAACTCCAACATGAGGGTGACACACATCAAAGAGTCGCCGCCCTGATCATGGAAGCTAAGTGCGGGATCAATCAGCGACGGCGCGCATCCCATTGCGATCGCGGCGGCGGCAATAACCGCATCTTCCGCGATGTCTGATACGTCCGTATCATCCTTGATGTGTGGCAAGGCACGCATATCCGCTTTGCCTGACACAGGGTGCAATGGCAGTGCGTCCATCTGAACAAGGAATGAAGGCACGCAATAGGCGGGCAATTCGCTGCGCAATTCTGTGGCCAGTTCTGGCGGCATGCAGTTTGTGCCAGCTGTCAGTTCCCATTTATCAGCATTGGCCTTTGCGTCGGCCGCATCTGCCGCGAAATAAAAGATCAGGCTTTGTCCGCGTGCGCCAACCTCGGCCACCCAAGGGGCTGCACTGGAAAACGCCAGCTTGTCGCGCATCGTGTCGGTCAGTTCACGGGTTTGGATGGAAAATCCGCGCAACTTGAGCATATGGGCAATGCGCCCCTCGATATGCAGCGCACCAGTGTTATCCACCCAAGCCTGATCGCCAGTGTCATAAAGGCGCGCCTTGCGCCCCTCAACGGATAACTCACGAAACCGCAGGCGGGTTTCTTCAGGTCGGTTGATATAACCGCGCCCCAACATTCTTGACCCCTCAAAATGTAGCTGGCCCGAGGTGCCTGTCGGACAAGGTTTGTCAGCCTCATCTAGAATGATCGCGCGCAAATGCTCCATCGGAATGCCAACAGATGCCGGTACATCGCCTACCGGTTCTGTGAGATGCGACATGCAAACATCATGCGTTTCGCAGATACTATAAAGGTTCCACAATGCGGCGTTCGGCAATTTTTCTAGCGATTTGGTGATAAGATCATCGCCCACAACCTCACCGTTCAGAACAACGCGGCTAAGTGGCAGTGCTGCGGCCTTGTCACGATCCAACGCAGTCAGGAATGTGTTGTAGAATGACGGCGTGAACAACATTTCGTCGACGTTATGCGCAATCAGAAAATCTGCCAGTTCGCGCGGACTAAAAAGTGTTTTGGCATCAGGAAACCACAGCTCAGCCCCTTTGCGCAACGGGCGAAACATTTCCCAGATTGCAAAAACATATATGCCAACACGCATGCCAGGGCCATAAGGTGTAAATGCGTCGCGCCATTCATAGGACAGGTATGCTGCGTCTTGAGCCACGGGAATACATTTGGGCCGTCCGGTCGTGCCTGATGTCGCGACAAGGTAAATTGGCTCATCCGGTGAAACACTGGCTGCGTTGAGCAGTCCTGTTGGGGCTATTTTCTCATTCAACAGGGCTATTGCGTCAACTGTCGTGCAATCGCCCGGCAAGTGACCGGCGGCGGCGTCTTCACAGGCGACAATCAGACTGACGTGCAATTCGGAGATGATATTGTGCAGCACCATTTGCGGCATGGCGGGGTCGAGATGCACAAAAGGCCGCCCACGTATCACGCAAGCCACTGCGCTCGCAGCCATTGCGATCCCGGGCGAGCCGAAAATGCCCACGATCTGCGGCGTATCCAAGTGACGACCAAGGCTCTGTGTAAATTGACCAAGCCTGCCATACGTGACTTCACGGCTTTGATCCGACATCGCAGGCGCATCAGAAAAATCTGCGATAGCACGGACAAGATCGGCCGCTACAGTCTGAGATGAAATCATCGCTTCGAGTCCTTTTGGGGGAAGGGTTAGCAGCAATAATCCGTAATAACATCACCTCTTTTAATCCATTAAAGCGCGCCCTTGCTTGACGGTGCAAATAACCAAATCGCAGCATCGGGATTGGCTAAATCAAAGAGAGCCGCAGCTATCTCTGGGCTCGACCAATGCAATAAAGTCGACATTCGCGGCACTGCAGAAAGTTGACACTTTGGGCTCTTTTGCGGACTTTCGCTGCTCCCGCATAGGATCTTTATGTTGGAGGTCCGCTTCTTCTTGAGTCGAAATCAGGTTTTGCACCTGCAGCGAATGTCCCCAATCCTGACGGTTTTTTGATGCGGGCCGGAGCGTGCCGACTGCCACGAAGTGCTGGC
>JAPKCP010000034.1 GCA_028822885.1 Yoonia sp.
TCAAAATCCTTAGCAAACCGTAAATTTTGTTTCAGTTTTCTAAAACCGTCATAGTTTTGTTAGATGGCTAGGTACTGCGCACGCAAGTCTTCGTCGTCCAGAACCTCTTGTGCAGAGCCGTCGTAGACCACGGTTCCTGTATCAAGAATCACAGCCCGATCCGCAAGTTTTAGCGCGGCAACGGCGTTTTGCTCAACGATCACGGTTGTAATGCCCTGATCGCGGATGATATTTAGTGTCTTTGCGATTTCCTGAACGATGACCGGGGCAAGTCCCTCATAGGGTTCGTCGAGCAAAAGAACCTTAATATCGCGTGCCAACGCGCGGGCAATTGCGAGCATTTGTTGCTCGCCACCCGATAGGGTTACGCCGTCTTGTTTCTTGCGCTCACCCAAACGTGGGAACAGCTCATAAATGCGTTCCAAGGACCAACCGATAGGCGGTGCGATCTGTGCAAGCTGCAGGTTTTCTTCGACCGTTAGGCCCGCAATGATACGACGATCCTCTGGGACTAGCGCAATGCCAGCGCCGGCTGCCTGAAATGCCTTCATCTCGTGCAGTGGCTGTCCATCCAGCCAGATTTTACCACGCTTCAATGCGGGATCATCAAGGCGTGCGATTGCGCGTAGGGTTGATGTTTTACCCGCACCGTTACGGCCCAGAAGGGCAAGGATTTCGCCTTCGTGAATGTTAAAGCTAACGTTCTGGACGATGTAACTTTCGCCGTAATACGCTTCGATTTCCCAGACGCTCAGGAAAGCAGGGTGGGTTGCCGCATTGTTGGCGTGTTTATTAAAGGATTTGTTCATTTACGTGTCTCCACGTCACGAATTTTCGCGAAAATTCGGACGATTTTTCTAGAAAAATCGGGGATCAAACTTGGGCCTCGCCGAGATAGGCTTCGCGGACCTTAGGGTGACCTTTGATGTTCTCGGGTGTGTCTTCGACCAGCGGTGTCCCTTGGGCCAGTACGGTAATCCGTTCTGCAAGACTAAACACGACGTGCATGTCGTGCTCAATGATCGCCATAGTGATGTCGCGCTTTGCCTTGATCTCTTTGAGTAGATCAATCGTGTTGTTGGTATCCGCACGCGCCATGCCCGCAGTCGGTTCATCCAGCAACAAAAGCCGCGGCTCTTGGACCAGACACATCGCCATTTCCAAACGCCGCTTGTCGCCGCGTGACAGGGATGACGCAATCATATGACGTTTCTCAAGCATATTGACGTCTTCAAGGATCGCCTCAGCCGTTTCGTGAATATCAGTCTCGTGCCGCACAGAGCCTAGCGCATGTAGGCGGAAAGCCCCATCACGTTTCGCAAAACATGGGATCATTACGTTTTCAAACACGGTCAGATCTGCAAAAATCTCGGGCGTTTGAAAGACCCGTGAAATGCCCATCTGATTGATCTCGTAGGGTTGACGCCCCAGCACGGATTGGCCGTCAAAACTGACCGATCCACTATCTGGGATCAGCTTTCCCACTAACACGTTCAGCAGTGTGGATTTACCGGCCCCGTTTGGGCCGATAATCGCGTGTACTGTGTTTTCTGCAATGCTCAGGTTCACGTCGCCAAGCGCTTGCAGGCCACCAAAGCGTTTGTTCACGCCTTTAACTTCAAGGATACCCATAATCGTTTCTCCCTATTCCGCTGGTGTCGTGGCGCCGTCAGCGGCGTCAGTTGATTTTTTACGGCTAAACTTTGCCCCGATACGCTGACCCAACTCGACGAGACCGCCGGGCAGAAATATAACAACCGCCATGAACACAAGACCCAAGGTCAGGTGCCAGCCTTTCCCGATGAACGGGTGGATGATCGTCACAACAAAGGTTTCCAGCCACTCAGGCAGGAAATACACCCAACCAGCCACGACATTGTCGTTGATCGTTGAGACGATGTTTTCCATGTACTTGATCACACCGGCGCCCAAGATTGGCCCGATCAGCGTTCCCACACCGCCTAAGATCGACATGATCACGATCTCACCAGAGGCGGTCCAGAACATACGCTCTGCCCCGGTCAATGGGTCCATCGCAGCCAGCAAACCACCAGCCAACCCGGCATACATGCCAGAGATGACAAATGCCGTCAGCATATAGGGCTTGGTAGATACACCAGTATAGTTCAACCGATGTTGGTTTGATTTGATTGACCGCAGGATCAGGCCAAACGGGGACCGGAAGATGCGGATCGCAAGATAGAAGGACGCGATCATGAACAGACCAGCAAGGTAATAGCCATTCTGGAACACAAAGCTCCAGCCGCCGATGTCCCATGTGAACGAGGAGTTCATTTCAAGACCAAACAGATGCGGCGTTGTCGGCGCACCCTCAAATTGTAAAATCTGTGGGTCGTTGTTGTAGACCTGCAAACCAGTTTCACCGTTCGTGATAGGGGTTCCCAGAACCTTACCGACAAGGTCAGAATAGGCGATGGAATACATCATCTGGGCAAAAGCCAGCGTCAGGATCGAGAAGTAGATCCCGGAGCGTCTAAGCGACACATATCCAATCACGACCGAGAATAGACCCGCCACAACCACTGACAGTAAGATGGCAGGCACGATGTTGTAGGACAACAGTTTGAACATCCAAACGGCTGCAAACGATCCAAGACCCAAAAAGGCTGCATGACCAAAAGATAAGTAGCCAGTCAAACCAAACAGGATGTTAAATCCAATAACCAAAATCCCAAAGATCACAAAGCGCTGCATCAGGGCAGGGTAGCCCGCGTTGAACTGTGCAAATGCGCTTTCTGTTGGGAACGGGTTCAGAAGGATGGGCGCTGCCAAAACCATCAGGCAGACCACAATGAAGAGCGTTGTATCTTTTTTGTTCATTCCAAGCATGATTATTCCTCCATCACGCCCTTGCGTCCCATGAGGCCACGTGGCCGGGTCAGCAAGATGATGATTGCAACAAGATAGATGATGATTTGGTCAATGCCGGGCAGGATTGATTTGACCTCGTTCATGGATGCGAACGACTGCAATATCCCCAACAAGAAGCCAGCCAAAACAGCACCGGGCAAAGAGCCCATACCGCCGACAACAACAACAACAAATGACAGAACAAGAAAGTCCATACCGATGTTATAGTTGGGTGACAGGATCGGGGTATACATCACCCCGGCCAGACCCGCGACGGCGGCCGCAAGACCGAACATGAACGTAAAGCGCTTGTCGATGTCGATGCCCAGCAGGCCAACGGTTTCGCGATCAGCCATACCGGCGCGAACGACCATGCCGAACGTTGTGAACTGCAGGAAAGCAAACACAGCGGCAATGATAACCATCGAGAAAAGAAAGTAGACGAGACGCCAGATCGGGTAGATGATCGCGTTCGGCTCAAAACCCATCAAAATACCAAAGTCCATCGCGCCCGCAAAGGCTGCGGGGGCAGGGGTTGGGATTGGGTTGGCGCCAAAGTTGGCTTTCACGATTTCACCGATGACAATGGCAAGGCCGAATGTCACAAGAATCTGATCCGCGTGGGGACGCTTGTAGAAGTGCTTGATCAAGCCGCGCTCCATCACGAAGCCCACAAGGATCATAACAGGGATCGCAAAGATGATTGCAATTGGGACAGCCCAGTCAATCAGGCTCGCGCCCATTTCTGGCCCAAACCAAGCGTGTACATAGGGCGTTTCCACCACAAGCGGGTTGCCTAGGAAATCTGTTTGGGTGTCGTCGATCACTTCATAACTGATCGAAAGAATGCGGGACACCGTGACCGAGCAGAACGCACCGATCAGGAAAAGGGCGCCGTGGGCAAAGTTGACCACGCCCAGCGTTCCGAAGATCAAGGTCAGACCCAAGGCAATCAATGCATAAGCAGAGCCTTTGTCTAAACCGTTGAGAATTTGTAGGATAATATCGTCCATCGACCCCGCCTTTTACCAGTCTTTACTGATACGGCACGCCGGATGACGGCCGTTTAGACCCCGTTCCCCCGGGGTGGGTGAGACCGGCAATGACTGCCGGTCTCGGATTTGGATAGCTTATGCGCCAGGGTTACACTCACCAAGGTCGCCACCGGCGAACATTGGGTGATCTGGTTCATACTCAACCTGTGCACGTGGTGTAACTTCCACGATTTCCAGTGTATCGAACTGGTTGGTTGGGTTGTCTGTGCCCTTCATAACCAGCACGTCTTTGAAGCACTGGTGATCTTCGCCACGATAGAATGTTGGACCGTTGCCCATACCGTCGAAAGTGAAGTCCTCAAGGGCCTCAACAACGGCACATGGGTTGAACGTGCCAGCACGTGTGACAGCATCCGCATACAGCAACGTCTGAACGTAGCATGTGTGCGCCGCACCAGATGGTGGGAAGCCGTACTTTTCGCCAAAGGACTTAACGAAGGCTTTTGTGCCCGCATCCTGCAGCTGCCAGTTCCAGTTCATAGACCCGAACACGCCTTGGATGTTGGCGCCAGCACCAGCAGCCATCAGCTCAGAGTAAAGTGGCACGATGATCGTGAAGTCTTTACCGTTGACCTGCTTGTCTTTGAGACCAAACTGAACAGCCTGTGTCAAAGAGTTCACCATGTCCCCACCGTAGTGGTTCAGGATCAATGTATCGGCGCCAGAGTTCAGAACTGGTGCGATGTAGCTTGAGAAGTCACCGGCGCCAACTGGCGTCAGAACGTTCTGGGTCGTTTTCCAGCCAAGTGCCTCAGTAGACGCCTGAATGGATTCCTGCTGTGTCCAGCCCCATGTGTAGTCAGCGGTCAGGTGATAAGCGTTACGGTCATTGCCGTACTCAGCTTCCAGAACTGGACCCAGAGCCGCACCAGACATGTAACCGTTAAAGAAGTGACGGAAGCCGTTGGCTTTCTTATCTTTACCAGTTGTGTCGTTTGAGTGGGTCAGACCAGCCATGAAGATGATGCCAGCTTCTTGGCACAAACCTTGAACAGCAATCGCAACACCGGAGGAAGACCCGCCGTTGATCATGATGCAGCCGTCTTTCTGGATCATGGATTGTGCGGATGCACGCGCCACGTCAGATTTTGTCTGCGTATCGCCTGTGACGAACTCAACCTTTTTGCCCAGAATACCTGTGCCGTCGAGGTTCTTTTCAGAGAACGTGTTCAGCAAGCCGCCATCGCCGATACCGTTGAGGTGCTCAACAGCAAGTTCCTGCGCGCGCAGCTCGTCAAGACCTTCTTCAGCGTAAGGGCCAGTTTGTGGAACGTTGAAACCGAATTTCGCAGTAGCACCCGGCGCGTTGGTAAAGCCAGTGTGGCCGTCAGCGCGCAGATACGTCGGGATTGCAAGACCAGCGCCAGCAATGGCACCCGTCTTCAACACACCGCGACGTGAGAAGTTAGAATTGGACATTAAAATCCTCCCTAGTTGATTTCGCTGCGCAGGCCTCCTCACCGACACAGCTCGCATTTTACATGCTGTCGGCATCTTGCGTGCGAGCGGGGGCAGTTTCCAATACCGGTTTGCAGATGTGACATTTATTTGTAAAGTACTGGACATAATTTCTGTAAATTGTGTAAATTGATTATCGACAGGGCGCAGAAAGTATCTGATAAATAGTGGAGATTCCGCATTGGCAGCACACGCAATGACCGGCACGCGGATCCGAGACCGCAGGCTTGATCTGGGATTACGGCAGGCTGATCTGGCCCAAACTGCGGGTATTTCGGCCAGTTACCTGAACTTGATTGAACACAACAAACGCAGAATCGGCGGCAAGTTGCTGTCGGAGTTGGCCCGTGCCTTGCAAGTTGACCCCGCAACCTTATCCGAAGGCGCGAACATAGCTGTTTTGGACGGCATGCGCGCAGCAGCGGCCCGCACCATCCAACCGATTGAGGCGAACCGGACCGAGGAATTGGCAACCCGGTTTCCGGGCTGGGCGGCGTTGATTGCAGCGCAAGAGGCCCGTGTTGACACCCTTGAGGCCGAGGTGCGGGTGATGCGCGATCGCATGACCCACGATCCTGCCCTTGCTGGGGCATTGCACAACGTGATCACAGCTGTGACCTCAATCCGGGCCACGGCTGGGATTTTGGCCAGCGATGACCAAGTTGATGCGGACTGGCAACGTCGCTTTCACATCAATATTCACGATGACAGTCAGCGCCTTGCTGTCGAAAGCGAAGCCTTGGTTGCCTATTTGGACGCCCCCCACGGTGACAGCACGCCGCGTGATAATCTGATCGGTTTTGAAGAGGTTGAGGCGTTTTTCGCGCGTGAAATCAAATTGCTAGACTGGATTGAAGCGCATCCTAATGCCGCACCAGAGACGCTGTTGAACGACTATGGCACTACCAATTTGTCACGCGGTGGTCGTGTGCTTGTTTTGCAGCAAATGGCACGGTTTGCGACTGATGTACGCCTGATGCCCAAGGCGTTGTTTGTGCCTGCTGCGATTAAGGCGCAGGCTGATCCATCCGTCCTTGCCGCCGACTTTAACGCAGATTTGCCAGCAGTGTTGCGCAGGCTTGCGAGCCTACCATCGGGCCTTTCCTTAGCGCCAATGGGCTTGGCAATTGCTGATGCGACGGGTGCATTAACCTATCTCAAGGCGATCCCCGGGTTCAGGCCGTCGCGCCATACTGCAGGATGCCCCTTGTGGCCACTTTACGCGGCGTTGACCCAACCCATGCGGGCGATCAAAGCAGAGGTTGTCTTGCCGGGGCCAGCCGGTGGGCGGTTCATGTGTTACGCAATTGCTGTGCCTAAAACATCGGCTGATTTTGATGCATCACCTGTGTTTGAGACGACAATGCTGGTGGTGTCCGATCCTGCACCCGGGCCGCAACCGCCAGTGCCTGTCGGAATATCGTGCAGGGTTTGTCCGCGCCGCGAATGTGCTGCAAGGCGCGAACCGTCCGTGATTGATGGGCGACCTTAAGGTCAGGCGCTAACTGGCTAAATTTATTAATCATTTAGATACCCACATTGCACATAAAACGTTTCGCATGCGAAACATCTTAGGGTTGCTAAACAGGTCCTGTTTGCGTGAACAGCTTTGACACTTGTGCGCATTCCCGCAATAGTTTGCGTAAGAATATTGCTTGTTAGATATCCGGGGGGGAGATCTGGGGGCATTCGGGGAGATGAATTATGGGCAAGCGTGTCTTGCTGATCGAGGATGAGCCGAACATCATTGAGGCGATCAGTTTTATTCTGTCGCGCGATGGGTGGACGGTTCACACCCATGAAGACGGCGAAACGGCGATGGCCAAGGTCCGCGCTAGGCCGCCTGATTTGATTATTCTTGACGTCATGCTGCCGGGCCGGAGCGGCTTTGATATTCTGCGCGACCTGCGCGAAGATCCAGCGTTTAAGACGCTGCCCGTGATGATGTTGACCGCACGCGGCCAAGCAAAGGACCGCGATCTTGCTTTAAGATTGGGCGCTAACCATTTCATGACAAAGCCGTTTTCC
Source organism: Yoonia sp. (assembly GCA_028822885.1). Taxonomy (GTDB): domain Bacteria; phylum Pseudomonadota; class Alphaproteobacteria; order Rhodobacterales; family Rhodobacteraceae; genus Yoonia. The sequence goes on from JAPKCP010000034.1 coordinate 7,413, forward strand.
AACCAAGAGGTAAAGGATTACGTGCGTAAATTGATGGACGAGGCAGGCTGAATGCGCGGGTCACAATCCCAATTGCCGCTTTACCTTGCACGCGCATCATACCGGCAACGCAGGCTGCGCGATATTATTAGAATACTGCCACTTGCGGGGTTCTTGGCGTGGATTTTGCCTGTGATGTCAGGGCAGGTGCCAGCAACGTCTGCCGTTGGATTGTATATCTTCGCAGGTTGGATTGTGCTGATCGTGGCGTCGGCTTGGGTCACAAGCCGGCTTACGCCTGAAGCTGAATCACAAAGTGCTACAAATGATGATGTGACGTTGCGATGAAAGTCACACGACGCGAAGGGCAGGTCAGCTGTGTCGTTTAATCTGCTGGTTGTCGTGTCGCTTTCCTATGTGGCGTTCTTGTTTGTGGTGGCGTTCTGGGCTGAAAAGCGGTCCCGGACCAGCCTTGCCGTTTGGTTACGTGGCCCTTTTGTTTACACGCTCTCGTTGTCTATATATTGCACGGCTTGGACATTTTATGGCGCTGTGGGCTACGCTGCGCGGTCGGGCTTGGAATATGTGACGATCTACCTTGGTCCAACGCTCGTGATGATTGGCTGGTGGTGGCTCCTGCGCCGCCTTGTCCGCATCGGACGCACGCAGCGGATCACGTCAATTGCTGATTTGATCTCAAGCCGCTTCGGAAAATCCGCGTGGCTTGGGATGATCGTTACGATCATGGCCGTGATCGCCGCGACACCTTATATCGCACTTCAATTGAAATCAGTCACACAGTCGTTTTCGGTCTTTGCTGCAAGTGGGGGGGCGCCTTGGGAGCAGGGCGATTTGAATTCTGGGGCCCTTTGGGTTGCCGTTGGTCTAGCAATTTTCACGGTGCTGTTTGGCACACGCAGCTTGGACGCGAATGAGCGGCACAGCGGCATTGTCATCGCGATTGCGGTCGAGGCGGTCGTTAAGCTTGTGGCCCTTGTTGCCGTTGGCATTTTTGTAATCTGGGGGCTGGCCGGGGGCCCTGCGGCGGTCTTGGCACAGATCGACGCCTCCAATATTGCATCCTTTGAGCCGCAAGGCGGGCGCTGGGTCGCCATGATCTTCTTATCTGCCGCTGCGTTCATCTGCCTGCCGCGCATGTTTCAAGTTCTTGTCGTGGAAACCCCAGACGAGCGGAATTTGCACATGGCAAGCTGGGCGTTCCCAATTTACCTCATTCTGATGTCACTGTTTGTGTTGCCGATTGCCGTCGTTGGTCTGCGATTGATGCCTGAGGGGGCGAACCCTGATCTTTTTGTGCTGACACTGCCGTTGTCCCAAGGTGAAAACGGGTTGGCGATGCTCGCGTTTCTTGGGGGCTTTTCATCCGCCACCTCGATGGTCATCGTGTCGACAATTGCCTTGGCCACGATGGTTGCGAACCATATTGTAGTACCACTTTGGCTGAACCTGCGACCGCAGGGCGCGTTGATGTCAGGCGACATTCGTAATGTGAACGTCCTTGCCCGACGTCTGTCAATCGCGAGCATTCTTGCCCTTGGGTATCTTTATTTCCGATTGTCCGCAGGTGGGGCTGCGCTTGCCGCGATTGGCCTCGTGTCGTTCAGTGGCGCGGTGCAAGTTCTACCCGCGCTGCTTGGCGCGATTTTCTGGCGCGGGGCGACGCGGGTTGGGGCTGGGCTTGGCCTTGTGACCGGCTTTGCTGTTTGGATTTGGACACTCTACATTCCAAGCTTTGGTGCGGATGCATTGATCTCGCAAGAGGTGCTCACAAATGGGCCGTTTGGCCTGTGGTGGCTGCGGCCGAACGCGTTGTTTGGTATGGAAGGCATGGATCAGTTGGTTCACGGTCTGATGTGGTCAATGCTGTTGAACACGACGATGTTTTTCGTCGGGTCTGTCTTTAGTTTCCCAACACCGCTGGAGCGGTTTCAAGGCGCGCAGTTTGTGAATGTCTTTGCGATGTCACGCGGAACATCGACGTGGACGGGCAGCGGTGCACGGGCGGATGATCTATTGATCATGGCGCAACGCATCTTAGGCGGAACACAAGCGCAGCGCTTGTTCCAAAGGTCTGCGGCGGAGCAAGGCAAAGAAGGGTATCTACCGGATGTGACGCCTGATTTTGTACTGCGATTGGAACGCGAAATTGCGGGATCTGTTGGGGCAGCGACGGCGCATGCGATGGTCGGGCAATTGACTGAAGGGGCGGCGATTTCTGTCGATGATTTGATCGCTGTGGCTGATGAGGCTGCCCAAATTCTTGAGTATTCCAACGAGCTTGAGGCGAAATCAGCAGAGCAGGACCAGACTGCCCGCGCCCTGCGGGATGCAAACGCAAAACTGACGGCGTTGTCGATCCAGAAAGATGCATTCCTGAGTCAGATTTCGCACGAGCTACGCACGCCAATGACCTCGATCCGTTCGTTTTCGGAGATTTTGCGCGACATGGAGATGTCGCCAGAGGATCACAGTAAATATGCGGGCATTATCCATGATGAAGCGTTGCGATTGACCCGGCTGCTGAACGATTTGCTTGACCTGTCGGTGTTGGAAAATGGGCAGGTGACGTTGCATGTGCACACCGGTCACTTGACTGATTTGATCGACCGTGCGGTGAGTGCTGCAGGCGTCTTAGAGGGTGGTTTACAGATTTTACGTGACCGTACCCGCGAGGACGTGACCCTGACCACTGACCTTGACCGACTGGTGCAGGTTTTCGTGAATGTAATCGCCAATGCGCAAAAGTACTGCACGGTGGCGGGGCCTGCATTGCAGGTCAAAGCCCATCAAGTTGATGGGCGCGATATTGTCGATTTTATCGATAATGGTCAGGGTATTAGTGTTGAAAACCAAGCCATGATCTTTGAGAAATTTGCACGGATCGAAGATGAAGGCAAAGCGGGCGGCGCAGGACTTGGCCTTGCAATATGTCGTGAAATTCTGGGGCGACTAGGCGGTCAAATTACCTATTTGCCGGGGCATGGTGGGGCAGCGTTTCGGGTGATTTTGCCAGCGCAGAACGTAACTGCAAAATCGGCGCAGGCATTAGCCTCTCAGTAAGACTTTTGAGTGTATTTTTAGATGAATGCAATTGGGTCACGGACTGTGGGCCAGTGATTCTATGGGGTTGGTTCAACGTAAATGGCAGGACAAGTCGCACACCACGTGTTGCGCCGGATGGCGACGCCGCCGCCGCCGGCGCCTGAAGATGTGCCAATCACGTCCTCAAGGGCAATACGCCTCGCCATAACGCGGGCTGCCGATTTGACCCATGATCTTGCATTGGGTGTCAGTGCATTGCGCGAAGAAGTGGTGTCTTTGGATGATCTATTGGCTGCATTTGATTCCAGCTGGATGCTGATTGCGATGACGTCTGACAAACACATCACGGGGCTTGCAGCGCTTGATTTGAACATGCGTGCCGCGCTGGTTGAGGTGCAGACAATGGGCAAAGTGTTGGATGATGCGCCAGAAGACAGGAAACCGACAGGGACCGATGCCGGGATGGCGCAGCCGTTGATCAGTGCTTTTCTGGCGCAACTGCAAGATACAGCAAAGCGAACGCCTTTGGATGGGTGGGCGCTGAATGTTGACGTGGGTGATCGGATTAACTCGGCCCGCGCGGCTGGGCTGGTCCTTGATGAGTGTAAGTATCGGTTGATCCGCATTTCAGTTGATTTAGGCGCAGGTAATCGTCAGGCCGAACTTGCTTTGGCGTTACCAAGCCGCGCAGAGGTGTGCGGGAAGGTGATAAAACCGGAGATATCGGGCGATTGGGAAACCCGATTCTGTACTGTTATCAATGGATCGCCAGCGCGGCTTGATGCGATCCTTCATAAATTCAGTATCCCGCTGCATCGTGCAGAAGCACTGGCCGTCGGGCAAGTTTTCCCGCTTCCGGGATGCACTGTGTCTTCGGTCAAGTTGATTGCTGGGGATGGTCGTAAGGTGGCGTCAGCGCGACTGGGGCAATCGGGTGGGATGCGTGCCGTTCGCATTGAAGTTGCACCCAATATTTTTATGGACGAAATGGAGCATTTGTCAGGGGATCAGAGCATGGCGGGTAACACTTTGCTTAGCGCACCTGCCATCGCGATAGCGACGTCGACGCCGATAATTGATATAGGTATGACTGATGATTTGGCAGGTGAAGGTAAAGACGTCACCATTGCTGCGCCGACGTCACCTGATGAGCCGGGGGTGCCTGCATTGTGATTTTATAATAAGGATTGTGAGGAATAGCAGGGCATCGGCAATGCCCTGACGACGGGTGCGACAGCTATTTGCGCTGAGCGGCGAGCATTTCAAGCTGGGGGTGCAGACCGCGCAAGTCATATCCAGCTTTTGAGGTCGCTGCGATGATCTCATCGCTTGGCATGTCGCCTGCCTGACCAAGTGACCAAACGACGGAAGATCGGGTGCCTGATGCACAATACGCAAAGACCGGTCCATTTGCTGCATCAATCGCCGCGCGATGCGCCAAAACGTTTTCAGCGTTCATTGTCTGATGCGTGATTGGCAGGTCCACAAAGGTCAGACCAGCAGCGATTGCCGCAGCCTCAATCGTCGCGGACCTATTATAGGGCGCGACCTCCATATCGGGTCGGTTGCAAATGATCGCCACGAAACCTGCGTCAGCGATGCTTTGGCAATCGTCTGGCGAAATTTGCGGGCTAACGGCGTAGGTCGGCGTGATTTGGCGAATATCCATAACAGTCTTTTAGAAGGACAAACTGCCAAGGTCTAGTCTGGTCTGGGTAACGCCCGTTTAACCTAAAAGGACACCAACAACGACCATCATCAGGCCAAGGATCGACACCAAGAGCGAGCCAATGTTGACGGGTAGAATTTTTGTGAGCCGCGCACGCAGGACGTCATCGTCCAAACCGGCCCGTTTCGCGGATGTCACAGCCACGATGCTATAGATGATTCCGACGAGCCCTATTGTTGAAAGCGACGCCCCAATCCATACCAGCCATTCCATCGTGATCCCCTTTGTTTGATGGCCGCAGCCCTATCGCCCCATTGGCCTGCATGCAAGGGTTGCGACTGGCTGCAAGCGCGGCTAGGGAAGGGGTCTCAGTCGCGCAAAGGGAACCCACATGAACGACGTTATTTCGGACACTGCCAGCACTGTTGCCGGCCAAGAATTACGCCAGTTTATTGAGCGGTACGAGCGCCTTGAGGCCGAGAAAAAAGATATTGCTGATGGCCAGAAAGAGGTCATGGCTGAGGCCAAGGGCCGTGGTTATGACACCAAGGTCATCCGCAAGTTGATCGCAATTCGCAAGCGCGATGCCAACGATCTGGCCGAAGAAGAAGCGATCATGGAAATGTACATGACAGCGCTTGGCATGTAAGCCTTAGCCTGCTGCGTCCTTGGCGATTTGGCTGAGGATGCGCAGGGCATCTTGTTCCCGCCCATTGGGGACAAACAAGTGATCGTGGTAGAATCCAGCGACCGGGTTCACCCCCATTCCTTCATTTCCTAACGCGGTGGCGATACGCGCCATAAACCCAACAGCATCCAGCGATGAATGGATGTTGAGCGTGATCATCCGACTTGGAAATTCATAAGGCAGGTCAGCGGCATGTGCTGCGTCTTTTAAGAGAACCAGTGTCGTGCCTTCAGCCTCTTGGAACATCATGCGAGGGGCAAGGTCCGGTGGAATTTGCCCAGTTGGCACTGTGACAAACACGAAAATCCCGTCAATCAAGTCGGCCTTGAGGCTGCGCAACAAAGTGTTTAGGTCAGTTTCGCCTGTCATAGCTTGTTCCTATGGTTTGATGAAATTCACACCGGTTAACGTTTCGATATAGTCCACGTCGTCATCGTAGGCTTTCGAAAGTCGATCGACGAGGTCATGGGTGAACTCAGGCAAGTCGATGTCTTCGTCCATGGCATCATCCATCGCGTATTTTTTCAGGAATGCGAAGATGATCTTTAGCTCGTGCTGCGGTGTCGGCGGTGGGTTGTTGTTGATGTACCCTTTCATCCGCTGCAGGCCTTCGGGTTCCATAATTGTTGCTAACAGATCGTAGGTCCCAATCAGTGGCACAGTGTCAGGAATGCCCGCAATTTCGCGCATCAACCTGCCCCAAATTAAGGGCGTATCCTCATTGCACCAAACCGTGAGTTTACATTCGGGCGCAACGTACTGAATGCGCTTGATGACGTCAGACCAGCGCACGTCATTTGGATGCATGCCGCGCATGAAGGTGCCCAAATCGTCAAATTTGGACTTTGAAAGCGCCTCTGGAATGAAGGTAGCCGGGTTGCGTAACGCCAAGCAAAGTTCAATGTCATCTCCGGGAAAAAGCTGAAGCAGCCCTCGCAGTTTCGGTTCAATAAGCGAATAAAACGCGCCTTTATCGAAGATCCGGTTTGGAATGCAGATAAAGTTAGCGTTGGACAGCACAAGCCGTTCTGTTGGTTCGTCGTCCAAGATTGCGTCTAGTAGAATGGAGCGCGTTTCGGGCGCAGGCGGCCCCCCGTTCAACCCTTGGATCGTTTCCCGAAGAAGACGTCGATAGTTGCTAGGCCCCGGCACCTTGACGCCGTCGGATGATAAGACCTCGATATTGCGCAACAAAGATTTGAGCAGTCGGTCCTCATCCGTGCAGTTGGCACCAATGTGATAAACGATTTCCATGTAACCCTCGCCTGTTCCTTGTGTGTCCTTTTACCATAGTCCAATTTCTGGACAGTTAAACGGCTTTCGGCTATCGCCTTTTTCGATGTCTGAGCAAAACCGTCAGTTATTGCCCCAGAGGGCCGTGCGCCTTAGATTTGACCGTTGGTCTGCCGGGGCTTTGGTCATTGCGATCATCGTAGTGTTGCCAATCGCTGCCGTCTTGTGGTTTGCCTTGACCCCCACAGACAATATCTGGCCGCATCTTATGGCCACGACGTTTCCCCGGTATCTGCGCAATACCGTTATTTTGATGCTCAGCGTTGGTGCGTTAACGGCTGTTGTTGGCACAACGACTGCGTGGCTTGTCACGATGTACACCTTTGCGGGGCGGCGGTGGTTGCAATGGGCGTTGCTGATGCCCTTGGCGGTACCTGCTTACGTTGGCGCTTATGCTTTGGTTGATTTTTTGGAATATGCAGGGCCGGTTCAGACTGCGTTACGTGGTGTGATGGGGTGGGAAAACGCGGCGGATTATGCGTTTCCTGCGATTAGGACGCGGACAGCTGCGGCGATTGTGCTGTCCGCTTCGCTATATCCGTATGTTTATTTATTGGCGCGTGCTGCATTCCGCGAGCAATCAGGCGCTGGATTTGAGGTCGCGCGTGCCTTGGGCGTCGGTCCGTTTGGGCGGTTTTTCAGGGTTGGTTTGCCGCTTGCGCGTCCCGCCATTGCCGCTGGCGTGGCCGTTGTGATGATGGAGACGGTGAATGATTTTGGCACTGTCGATTATTTTGCGGTACAAACCCTGACGACGGGGATTTTCACGGTCTGGCTACAAGGTGGAAACCTTGGTGGCGCAGCCCAACTTGCCACCTGTGTGCTGGGCATGGTTGTATTCTTAGTGGTTTTAGAAAAAGTAAGCCGCCGCAAAAGCAAATTCTTTGCCTCAGTGCGTGGGCAACGCCCAGTTTCGCGGTCTGCGTTAACGCGCGGGCAGGGCGTGGTGGCATTTGTGGTGTGTCTGGTGCCTGTGTTGGTGGGATTCGTGCTGCCAGTCAGTGTGCTATCAAGCCACGCCTTTGATGCCAGTGAATGGTTTCAACCGGGCCTGCGCAAAGCACTTTGGCACACGGTCACGGTTGCCGGTGGTGCCTCTGTGCTGACGGTCTTGGGTGGGATCTTCATGGTCTACGGGGTGCGTCTGTCGCGCCGCAAATTACCAAAGTTATTGATGCCTGTAACCGCAATTGGATATGCCGCACCCGGCGCAGTGCTTGGGCTTGGTATTCTCGTGCCGCTCGCGGCCTTGGATAATAGGGTTGCCGACGGCGTGTTGGCCATCACTGGCTATGATCCCGGGTTGATGTTGACTGGCACAGCGGGTGTTTTGGTCATGGCATATGTCGTTCGTTTCTTCGCGATAGCCCAAGGGGCGGCTGATGCAGCATTTGGGCGCGTCTCACCAAGCTTACCGATGGCCGCACGCTCACTTGGCCAGACAGCAGGAGGGGCTTTACGCAGGGTCTACATGCCCTTGATGCGGGCCTCGATAGGGTCGGCCTTGTTGTTAGTTTTTGTGGATGCCGTGAAGGAGTTACCCGCAACTTTGCTATTGAGACCCTTTGGTTACGACACTTTAGCCACCCGCGTACATGCGAAAGCATCCTTGGAAAACATCAGTGAAGCAGCCCCCGCGGCGCTGATGATTACCCTCGTTGGGTTGGTCGCTGTCATTTTACTTGCGAGAGCGCACAAAGAGGGGTTGCAAGGCTGAGAATCCCACGCTAAATGCATCCGCAGTGCCCCTATAGCTCAGCTGGTAGAGCAACTGATTTGTAATCAGTAGGTCCGCGGTTCGAGTCCGTGTGGGGGCACCATT